>NZ_ANKP01000285.1:0-1866 GCF_000319775.1 Cupriavidus sp. HMR-1 | reverse complement strand
GCGCCCGGGCCGTCCTCGTCGGGCTTGGCCGGCACGCGCAGCGCCACCATCGCCAGCGATGCGACGTCGTCGCGCTCCAGCAGTTGAGCGGCCTCGAAACCGGCGTTCGCGCCGCAGAACGGCGCGCGCAGGCCTTCGGCGAACAGGCGCAGGTCATCGCTGGCACCCTGCGCCACTTCCATGTGGGCATAGGTCTCACCGACGCTCCACAGGCGCAGCCCCACGGCGGGCACGTCGAACACCTGCTGCAGGCCGTCGCGCACCGCATAGGGCAGCGCGTGGGAATCGGCCTCGGCCAGCAGCCGCATCTGCCAGTCATGCATACGCTGCTGCGTGCGATCGTTCTCGTGGCCGTGCCGGACGAGATCGGCCAGCTTGAGTTCCAGACCCTTGTTCTTCTCGCGCAGGATTTCCATCTGGCGCTCCTGCAGCGACACCGCCCGGTGGCTGTGCGGGCTGGTCAGTTGCACCGTCGCCAGCAGTTCGGCGTGATCTTCGAAAAACTGCGGATGGCTCTGCAGATAAGCGGCAACGTCTTGTGCGTTCATGGGCTTCCACCGGAACAAATTTTGGATGGCAGTGTAGCAAAGACGCCATCCACTACGTTTGTATTAACCGTTTCTGTCTGGAAATGCTCATCAGAATGCCGATGCCCATTCCCAGCGTCACCAGCGCGGTTCCCCCGTAGCTCATCAGCGGCAGCGGCACGCCCACCACCGGCAGGATCCCGCTCACCATGCCCATGTTCACGAAGGCGTAGGTGAAGAAGATCAGCGTGATGGAGCCGGCCAGCAGACGCGAGAACAGCGTTGGCGCGTTCGCCGCGATATAAAGCCCGCGGAAGATCAGCAGCAGGTACAGGACCAGTAGCACCGCATTGCCGATCAGCCCGAACTCCTCGGAGAACACGGCGAAGATGAAGTCGGTGTGCTTCTCGGGGATGAATTCGAGGTGCGTCTGCGTGCCCTTGAGCCAGCCCTTGCCGGTCACCCCGCCCGAGCCGATCGCGATAATCGACTGGATCGTGTGGAAGCCCTTGCCGAGCGGATCAGTGGTCGGGTCGAGCAGCGTGCAGACACGGTGCTGCTGGTAGTCGTGCAGGATCGGCCAGTTCACGCCCGGCGCGCAGATCTGGTTCTGGTAAGTCACGATCAGCGTGATCACCACCACGCCCGCACCGAGAATCGGCAGGATGATCTTCCACGTCAGGCCTGCGAAGTAGATCACGTAGATGCCGGCGGCCAACACCAGCAGCGCGGTGCCCAGGTCAGGCTGCTTGGCGATCAGGCCGACCGGAATACCGAGCATGATCAGCGCCACGACGAAGTCGAACCATTTGATCACCCCCTCGCGCTTCTGGAAGTACCACGCCAGCATCAGTGGCATCGCGATCTTCATGATCTCGGAGGGCTGAATCACCATCCCCACATTCAGCCAGCGCCGCGCGCCCTTGCGGATCAGGCCGAACATCGCCACGGCGATCAGCAGCGCTACCCCCACGGTGTAGAGCGGCACGGCAACCCGCATCAACAGCTGGGTCGGCATGTAAGCGATCACCAGCATCACCACATACGACAGCAGGATATTGCGCAGCTGGTCCTCGACCCGGCCCGGCATGTCAATCGCGGCCGAGTACAGCGCGATGATGCCGGTGGCGAACAGCAGAAAGACGATCAAGGCCAGCGGCTTGTCGAAGCCGGTCAGGGCAGACTTGATGATCGATACGACGCGGCGTCGGTCCATGCGCGTCTCCTTGTTACTCTGAAACGTTGTTGCGGGCCGCCGAGCCCGAGGCCGGGCCCGCGACATTGGCGGGCTTGGGCCGGGCGGGCTGCGTCTTCGGCTTGGCGGGTGCCGGGGCCGAGG
>NZ_ANKP01000284.1:0-2588 GCF_000319775.1 Cupriavidus sp. HMR-1 | reverse complement strand
GGCCACGCACCGTGAACTCGTTCCTTGCCCACGCTGACCGTGGACGGGGCAACCGCCTGCGCTTCGGCGACGGGCTGGACCGTCTGCACCGGCTCCACCGTGGTGGCGGCCGGCACGAGCGTGGCCTGGCCCTGCTCACCGCGACCCTTCTGCTGGTCCTGCTCGGCGTTCTGCGCCTGGGCCTGGGCCCAGGTGTCCAGACGCGCGGCGAGACCACCGTTCTGGCGATTCGGCAGGCGGGCTTCGATCGGCACGAGCTGGTGGCCGTGCTCGCGCACGAACGCCTGGGTCTGCGCTTCCAGGTGCTCGTGCAGCGCCTCGTTCACGAAAGTGCGATCGTCGGGCGAGATCGGGCCGCCCATCGCGTTGTTCAGGCGCACACCGGCGGTCATGTGGTCGATGGCCGGGCTGGTGGCCCCGTCCAGGCTGTTCGCCTCGCGGTTCCACGGCGCGACCCCTTCGACGGTCTCACCGCCCATGGACATGCTGTACGCGACCCCGTGCTGCGTGAAGCCCTTCACGTTGATCGAGTTGAATCCTTCGTTCAGCACGTCGGCGTTCAGCGAGGCGGCCGGCGCGTTCATGGCGGCCTGGATCCCCGCCTGGCGCTGGGCCTCGGCGGAGAGTTCCTCCTGGGCGATGACCTTGGTCTGCTCGGCCGCGGCACTGGCCAGGGTCGTGGTCGACCCGGTCTTCTGGTCGCGCGCCATCGTCTGGTAGTGCTCGGGGTTCTGGACGCTCGCGTCCAGCCACGATGCCATCCGCTCCTCGACGGTCAGGGCCACCTCCTGGCGGATCTTGCCATGCAGGGCTTCGTGCGCCTCGCGCTGCTGCGCTTCGTGGGCCACGAAATCGTGCGGGGCGGCCGACCAGGTGGACTGGGGCACCACCCGCTGCTCACCGTTGGCGAGCTGGACGGTCTTCGGCTCGGTGCGGTATGCACGCAGCTCCACGGTTTCGCCGATCTGGACCCCGCCGACCTCGATGGCTTTCGCCAGGTCCTTGCCCCAGACGGTGTGCTTCTCGCCGTCCCGGCCTTCGACCACGGCGAACGGGGAGGGCTTGGCGCCTTCCCGGTCCTGGTACGGACGGAAACCCTGCTCGAGCAGCGTGCCGCGGGCGTAATGCTCGCTGGCCGTCCGGGCGTAATCCGGTTGCGGCGCGAACGGCAGGATGCCCTGGGCCGCGGCCAGCTCCTTCTCCTTCGCCTGGTTCGCCAGCGCATCGTGCTTCGCGCGCTGCTGGGCGTCGTACTGCTCGAAGTTGTGCGGACGGGCGCTGAAGTGGACCGCCGTGGCGGGGTACTCCTCGCCGGTCTTCTGGTCGAGCTTCATGTAGTTGGTCGTGTCGCCGCGCAGCTCCACGGTCATGCCGGGGAGCACGTTGCCCTCTTGCAGGGCGCGCGGAACATCGTGGCCGTAGATGCGGCGCACGTTCCCCTCGCGGTCCTCGATCGACGCGTACGGCATCGGGTCCTGGCCGTTGATCTTGATGTCGTCGACCCCGTGATCGACCAGCTTCCCGCGGGCGATGACCACCGCGTCGGTCTTTTGGTAGTCGGGCTCGGGCACGAACGGCTGGGCAACGGCCGCCTCCTGGGCCTTCTCCTTCGCCTGGACCCTTTCCAGCTCGACGCGTACGGCGTTCTGCGCCTCCTGCAGCTCGTGGACCTTCGCGTTCTTCGCGGCGACCTCCTCGGCGTGCTCCTTCGCGATCGCGGTGCGGATCTCCTGCGGCGCGGTGAACTCGCTGCGTTCGAGCGGGGTGACCTGCAACGGCTTGAACCCGATCATGGACCGGCGGCGGCCCACGATCAGCTCGCCCTGACCGGTCATCAGCGTCATGAACAGGTGGCCCTCGCTGGGCACGGTCCCCAGGACGGACGCGCCGACTTCCTTGCGCGCCACGAGGCGGCCATCCTCGCGGGTGTCCTCGCGCTTGACCCAGTTGTACTGCTCCTGCACCGTGGCCCCGCTGCTCAGGTCACGGTCCGGGTCGGTGATCGGGTGACCGTGCTTCACGTCGTAGGCGAACAGGGCCCCGAAGGCCTCACGCGCCATTTCGCGGTTCGCCGCAACCTGGTCGGGGGTCCCGCGGAGCAGAGCGGAACGCTCGGCGTTGAACGACGCGTGCTCGGCGGCCTTCACCAGGTCCAGGCGGATGGTGTCCGGCCCGGTGCTGTTCATCCGGCTGACGTACATGGCCTCCTCGTGGGCCTTGTACGCGTTGTCCAGCGCCACGAACGAGTCGGTGCGGCTGGTCCCTTCCGGGAGCGCCTTCACGAATGCAGCGGCGTCGAACAGACCCAGACGCTCGCCCTTGGCGTTCTTCACGAAGCCGTCCGGGGCGTCCTCGCGCGGGCTCATCGCCACGTTGTTCGCCGGGTCGGCGTAGCGGGCACGCCAGGAGTCGTACACGGCCACGCCCCACTTGCCCGGGTAGTTGTCCCACGGACCGGTCGGCACGCGCTCGGGCGCAGCCACCGTTTCCGCAGCCTGGGCGGGAGCACCGTCCTGGGCCTTCGCGGCCGGGGTGGTGGTGGCGGTGGACGTGGACGAGGCGGCAGGGGCCTGGGCCTGCTCGACCTG
>NZ_ANKP01000283.1:0-5370 GCF_000319775.1 Cupriavidus sp. HMR-1 | reverse complement strand
GTGCCTGCGAGCACATGCGCGCCCTGCAAGGGCGCGGCCGCAGACAGTACAAGTGGTACGGCAAGGCCGCGCAACGACGCCAGAATCATTTTGATAGCGGCTCTTACTCGGCTACCGGCGTTCGCACATAGCCATAGCGCTTGGGCAACTCCGCTTCCGTCACCGGTTCGATGTCGATGTCGACCCCGTCGTGATGGAACACCCCCAACGTGGCGCCGCACGCTTCGCCATGCCAGTCGCACGCCTCGCTGAATGCCTCGAGATCATGGTCGTGCAGCAGCGCGACCTGCACGGCATTGTCGACACCCTGCACTGTGCCCGCGAACACCACGTTGCCTTGCTCGTCGGTAAAGCAGGCGGTTGGCGTGAATGGACGGTCCGACGTCGTGGTCAGGCGGCCGTTGTGCAGCCTCGCCACCCACGGCGTGTACATCAGTGAGACGAACACGCGCTGAGGACCATTCTGGAAGTACCATGCGCCACGTTCGTCGTGCGTGTAATTGCGCTCGATGAAACCGATCAGCGCCTCGTGCCGGATCGGATCGCCCGAGAGCCCATGCTGCTGCGCGAACTCGTTGCGCATCCGCCATTGTCCGCGCCGGTCCAGTGCCAGCCAGCCGTAGCAGTACGGCACATTGGGCCAGCGCGCCATGGCCTGCTTGACCATCTCATCCATGTCTGTCTCCTTCTTGTCTCTGCCAGTGTGGCGGTTCCGGCGTTGGGCCGGAGATGCGCCGCCTCAGGTGGCTGGTGTTCCTCGGGCCGCGCGCACGCTGTCGAAATAATCAAGGATGCGTGTGGGCAGCCATTCGATATGGCCCGCGAAGGGCAGCAGCGGCAACTGGCCCAGCAGGCCCTCGCGTGGCGTCATGAAGCCGACATGGCCGCCGTGCTCGGGCTGTTCCAGCAGCACGTCGTCGCTGACCTCGCGTGGGCCCGGCAGATGCTGGCTGGGCAGGAACGGATCGTTGCGGGCGTTGAGGACCAGCGTCGGGATGCGGATCTCGCCGAGGATCGGCTTGCTCGATGCGCGCGCCCAGTAATCGTCGGTGTCGCGAAAGCCGTGCAGAGGCGCGGTCACGACGTTGTCGAACGCATAGAGATCGCGGCTGCCGAGCATCGTTTCCCGATCGTACAGACCCGGAAACTGTTCCAGCTTCGCCAGCGACTTGCGCTTGAGCGTCTGCAGGAACATGCGCGTGTAGATCATGTTGAAGCCACTGGACAGCGCCGCGCCGCCAGCGGCCAGATCCAGCGGCGCCGAGACGGCCGCGGCGGCGGAAAGGAAGTTCGCGCCGCGGCCTTCCTCGCCCAGATAGCGCAGCAGCGCATTGCCGCCCAGCGAGATGCCCACGGCGAGCAGCTGTCGTCCCGGTTGCACCGTGTGGACCTGATTCCGCACGCGTTCCAGCACCCAGCGGATCTCGGCCGAGTCGCCCGAATGGTAGAAGCGCGGCGCGATGTTCAGTTCACCCGAGCAGCCCCGGAAGTGCGGGATCACGCCTTGCCAGCCGCGCTCGCGCAGCGCGGCCATCAGCGTTTGCGCGTAGTGGCTGCGCGAATCGCCTTCGAGACCGTGGAACATCACCACCAGCGGCGCGCCCGGGGTGGTCGGGTGGGTGGTCCAGTCCAGGTCGATGAAGTCGCCGTCGGGGGTATCCCAGCGTTCGCGCCGGAACACGATGCGCCGATGACGCGTGAAGCGTGCCGGCAGGATCGTCTGCGCGTGGCCACCGCGCAGCCACCATGGCGTTTGAAAGGCTTCGCCGAACAGCATGGCGTCTTGCGCGGGGATCAGTGCAGTGCCTGCCCCGGAGCCGCCGCCACGGCCGCTATCTGCACGGCATTCGCCGGGCTGCAGTGGATGTGGGCAAGGCGCCAGCCCTCGTGGTTCTGCATCAGCACGTAGGTGGTGTGCACGTAGAGGTCGGCCTCCACGCGGTCGGTGCCGAATCGCAGCGCTTCCGTCACGTCGAAGATCGACACGGCCAGCGACGCATGGCTGCTGGTCTCGATCGCATCGATCAGCACGGGCTGCTCCTCGAGCAAATGCGCGAATGCCTGGCGCAGTTGGTCGTGGCCGATCAGGCGCTGGCCATCGGGCATCACGCACGTGACAGAGTCTTCATCCAGCCACAGTCGCAACGCGCCATCGGCGTCGCGCAATTTCATGGCTTCACGGAAGGCATCGACGATGTCTTCGGCGGAATCGAACAGGCGGGCGAAACGAGGCATGTTGGATGAGTCAGGGGCGGTGCAGGAGCTTGCGCAGCTCGACAAATACCATTTCGGGCTCGATCTCCTTCAGGCAGCGCAGGTGGCCGAGCGGGCACTCGCGCTTGAAGCAGGGACTGCACTCGAGTTGAAGCCACATGATACTCGCTGCCTGTGACAGCGGGGGGGTGTGGCGCGGATCGCTGGAGCCGAAAACGGCTACCTGCGGCCGGTTCAGGGCGGCGGTGACGTGCATCAGGCCCGAGTCGTTGCAGACCGCGGCCTCCGAGAGCGCCAGCAGATCCACGGCATCGTCGAGCGATGTCTGACCGCACAGATTCCTGACGAACGGCGCGCCTTTGACGATCTCGTCGGCGATCTCGGCATCCTTGGCCGAGCCGAGCGCGATGATCTGCGCGTACGGGAACGAGCGGCGCAGCATCTGCGCCAGCGCGGCGAAGTGCGCGGCCGGCCAGCGCTTGGCCGGGCCGAACTCCGCGCCCGGGCAGAACGAGATCAGACGCGTGCCCGGCGCGATGCCGAAGCGCTCGGCCGTGGCGGCCATGCGCCTGGGATCGCTCTTGAGCTTCGGGTCGGGAATCGACTCGGGCAGGCGGGCGCCGGGTTTGAGCGCCAGACGCGCGTAGTGCTCCACCATCGGCGGCCGCTTGTCACGCGGCGGATTGGCGTGGCGCACGTTGAGCATGCCGAAGCGTGCTTCACCGCGATAGCCGATGCGCAGCGGAATGCCGGCCAGAAACGGAATCAGCGCTGACTTCAGCGAATTCGGCAGCACGTAGGCCATGTCGTAGCCTTCGTGCTTGAGCTGTTGCGCGAACAACAGGCGCGCGCTCAATTGCAGCTTGCCGTGTGCCAGATCGGTCGGGAAGACCTTGCCGATCTCCGGCATGCGCGCCAGCACGGGCGCCACCCATTTGGGGGCGAGCGCGTCGATCACCAGTTGCGGGTGACGGGCCTTGAGCAACGCGAACAGCGGTTGCGCCATCAGCGCGTCGCCGATCCAGTTCGGGGCAATGACGAGGGCTTTTCTCATATTGTGGGTATTGCGTGGCCCTGTGATGCGGTGCCCGGGCATGTCAACGCCCCGGGGCGCTGGGCGGCCCGGGGCGTCAGGTCGAAACGACAGGAATTGGCGAGGGCCGGGCGGGTCAGTGATGACCCTTCAGCACGGTGCCCGGCTTGAGCTTGTAGACGGTGCCGCAGTACGGGCACCTGACCTCGCCAGTGTCTGCCACGTCCAGGAATACGCGGGGATGGTAGTTCCATGCCGGGGTGTTGGCCGTGGGGCAATGCAGCGGCATGTCTTCTGCGCCGATTTCTACGACGGATGCGGTTTGAGTCATGGTGTTGCTTTTCTGTCTTGCAGGGATGTCGATTGGAAATGCAGGGTTGGCGCTGTCGATCAGACCAGCGTCAGCCACTTCTTGTACTTTTCGTCGGTGCCACCCACGGCCGCGAAGAACGCGTCCTGGATGCGCTTGGTAACGGGGCCGCGGCGGCCTTCGCCGATAACGCGGTCGTCCAGCTCGCGGATCGGCGTCACTTCGGCGGCGGTGCCGGTGAAGAACGCTTCGTCAGCGCAGTACATCTCGTCACGCGTGATGCGCTTCTCGCGCACCTCGATGCCGAGGTCACGGGCGATCGTCAGCGTGGCGTCGCGCGTGATGCCGTCCAGGCACGAGGCCAGGTCCGGCGTGTAGATCACGCCGTTGCGCACGATGAACACGTTCTCGCCGGAGCCTTCGCTCACATAGCCTTCGGTATCCAGCAGCAGGGCTTCGTCGTAGCCCAGGCCGGTGGCTTCCTGGTTGGCCAGGATCGAGTTGATGTAGTAGCCCGATGCCTTGGCGCGCACCAGCGACACATTCACGTGATGGCGCGTGAACGACGAGGTCTTCACGCGGATGCCGCGCTCCATGCCTTCCTCGCCCAGATACGCGCCCCAGGGCCAGGCGGCGATGGCCACATGGATCGTGTTGCCCTTGGCCGACACGCCGAGCTTCTCGGAGCCGATCCACACCAGCGGACGGATGTAGCACGACTCCAGATTGTTGGCGCGCACGACTTCGCGCTGGGCGGCTTCGAGCGTGGCCTCGTCGAACGGCATGGCCATCTGGAAGATCTTGGCGGAGTTGAACAGGCGGCGCGTGTGCTCCTTGAGGCGGAAAATCGCGGTGCCTTCCGGCGTCTTGTAGGCGCGCACGCCTTCGAATACGCCCATGCCGTAATGCAGCGTGTGCGTGAGTACGTGAATCTTTGCGTCACGCCACTCAATCAGCTTGCCATCCATCCAGATCTTGCCGTCGCGATCTGCCATCGACATGGTCGTCTCCCTCTGCAGCCCAGGTAAATGTCGCAAAGGCACCATTGTAAGCCGCGCGTCCTTGCGTGCCAACGAAGGGCGGCGGATAGAGCGTTCTACAATCGCACCTTCCGACCTTCTATCGTTCCGCAACCGCGTGTCCCAACCCGAACTTCCCGTCGAGCGTGCCGATCATGATGCCGATTCCGTCGCGGATGGCGGCTGGCAGGCCACGCTTGGCGCACTTGAAGCGTTGGCGGGGGGCGTGGATGAGGCCGCCGGCACCGGCGACGGACGCCGCCTGCTCTGGGCGCTGACCCTCGACGCCGACGGTGTGGTCGGGACGATCGAGCCGCTGGAGCAGACCCACGGGGCGCGTGGCTGGAGCAAGCCCAGGCCGGTGCCGCTGGCCCGTGTGGCCGAGGACGATACCCTGCCACCGTGGGATGTCCGCGTGGCCCGTGCCATTCGCCGCGACGCATCGCGCAACCGGCGTCACGTGCTGGACCGCGCCGCCGCCGTGGTGGCGCTGGTGGGGCATCCGGCCGTGGTGCTGTCCCATGCGCCGACGGTGCCGATGGAAGTGGTCGAGTCCGCGCCTTCGCTCGAGGCGGTGCGCGAGGGCGACCGCTACGTGCTGCGGATCGTGCCGCCGCTGCGCGAGGCGCTGGCCATGGAGGACTTCCTGCCCGCCGCCGCGCGTCAGGAGGCCGAATCGCTGCGCCAGATCACTGTGCTGCAGGATGGTCCGCGCCGGCTGCGCGTGGTCCGCTTCACGCCGGCGCAGCAGGGCGCGGCCAAGCTCATCGCAGGCGGACTCTCCGTGCCGGCCG
>NZ_ANKP01000282.1:0-10491 GCF_000319775.1 Cupriavidus sp. HMR-1 | reverse complement strand
GTGCTCGCAGGCACATGCCGTTCCGCAGGCGGCTCGCATACGAGCCGAAACCCCTGCTTCACCCTAGCCAGAACCGCTTCGCTTCATTTTGATAGCGCCTCTTAGGAAAACGCGGACCTTGTCATTTTCAGCTTCCACTCAAACCGGTGGCTCCACCGGTGGCGGTGGCGGTTCCTCGATCGGCGGCTGGTCGGCTGGGAAGCCGGGCGGCGTCGGCTCACCCGGTGGAGGCTCCCGATGGGCGCGATACGTGGCTTGCAGGTGGGCGACGGCAGGCATCGGGGTCTCCATAGATTCCTGATCACTTCCTATTGAAGCAAACCTGTCGACCGTGCGCCACCCGCCCTCACCATCAACGCTCAGGCGTGATGACGCCGGACAAAGAACAGCGCGGTGCCCACGGCCACCAGCACGCTGCCGAAGAAGCGGTTTTGCCAGCGCACGGCACGCGCGTTGCGGAACAGGCCCTGCATGCGCGACGCCAGTAGCGCATAGCCGTGCATCACGATCAGGTCCACAAAGCACATCGTCGCCGCCAGGATAGCCAGTTGCAGCCCGAGCGCATGCGTCGGGTCGATGAATTGCGGCAGCACGGCCACCATAAAGATGATGCCCTTGGGGTTGGTGACGTTCGTCAGCAGCCCCGTGGCGAAGCGCCGGCGCCGGCTCATGGTGGCCACACGCACCGTCTTGTCCTCGCTGTTCTGCGGGTTCGTCTCAACCTTGGCACGCCACTGCTGGATACCCAGGTAGATCAGGTACATCGCGCCAATCGTCTTGACCACCAGGAATGCTTCCTCGGACGCCAGCAGCAGCGCGCCAAGTCCGCCGCCCGCAATTAGCAGGATGATCACCAGGCCGGTCTGCAGGCCCAGAATCGTCGTCGACGTCTTCTTCAGGCCGTATGACAGACCGTGGCTCATCGACAGCACGGCGCCCGAACCGGGCGAGACAGCGATCACCCAGCACGCGGCAAAATAGGCCAGCCAGACTTCCCAACGCATGACGAACTCCTTGATTGACTACCTGAAAGACTTGGAACGGATTTAGAACGGGTGAAAACCGGTGAGGAACTGCTCGACCTGCTCGGCCTGGCGCGCATCCTTCGCCGCATCGCCGGCCTCGAGCACCACTGCCTGATAGACACGCGAGCCGGACGCCACCAGCCGCGCGGTCAGTCGGCGCGGTGATTTGTCCTGGGGCGATATGCCAGCGACAGTCACCTCCACACCGTCCAGCGCAACGGGTGGCTGCCCCGCCGACATGACCGTGACCGGACGCGAGCGCGCGGGGCTGTCGGGATGCGCACCGAGGTTGCCTATCAGGCCGGCCTGCATCGACGCCAGCGCCTCGCGGCGTAGCCCCGCATCATCGGCGGGAAGGGAAACCACGCCGACGGCGAACAACGTGTTGTCGATCCGGGCGGCCTCCATGCGCATCGGCAACTGGCGCCCGGCGATCGCCACATCGCGCGCGGCGCTGGTCGGCTTGTCCGGATATAGCGCCGCATACTGCCCTTCGCTCGAGACGATGGTGCGCCAGTCATAGCGCGGCGAGCAGCCGGCCAGAGCCAGCAGCACGATGGCAATCAGCAGGGGAACGCGAGGGGCAGGTCGGGGGCTGGGGCGGCGCATGGGGGATGTCGGCGCAATCTGGCGCAAGCCGGTATTATCCGGGAAGCCGCGCACGTTCGCACCAGATGCGCACGAAATCAAATGCGGCGACGTCTTCACCAGGTTCTCACGGAATACCCACCGACGCCCCAGCATGACGCCCCGCTCGCCCCTGCTTCGCTCCGTTCTGCATGGTCTCGCCGCGCTGTTGCTGCTGGTGGGCCCGGCTGTGTCGATGGCGGCAAGCCATCTGCCGCCCGTCACCGATATTGCCGCCCAGTCCGCTGACGCCGCGAAACAGGGCGGGCCGCTGGTCGTGCTGGTCAGCTTGCCCGGCTGCACGTATTGCGAGACCGCCCGCCGCAACTATCTGGCGCCACAGGCGGCCGCTGGCGAGATCACCGCGCGCGAGCTCGACATGACGGCCGACACGCCGCTGCGCGACGCCGACGGCACCATGACCACCGCGAAGCAATGGGCACGCGCCCACAACATCACGGTGGCCCCGACCGTCCTGTTCCTGGATCGCAACGGCCGCAACCTGGCCAGCCCGCTGCGCGGCCTGCAGCCGGACTTCTACGGCGCTTACCTCGAACAAGCCGTGGATACGGCACGTGCCAGGCTCGCCGAAGGGCTGGCGGCGTCCAAGTAGTCAATCACCAGGAAATGCGGCGGAATGCCGCAGATAGTGCGCATTTGATCCGGCTTGCCACTGCCGGCTAACAGCGGCAGTAGAATAGCCGCTGTCTGTAGATGGCCTCCCCTCGGGACCGTAACCCCATGTCGAATTCCGCCACCCCTGCCACACCCTCGAGCAAGAAGCGCTGGCCGATCGCTGTAGCCGTTGTCATCGTCGCGCTGCTCGGCTTCTTCGGCTACCGCGCCATGACGCCCGCGAATACGGTCCCCGACGCCACATTCACGCTGCTTTCGGGCGAAAAGCTCAGCACTGGCGACCTGAAGGGCAAGGTCTACCTGATCAACTTCTGGGCCACGAGCTGCGCCACGTGCGTCAAGGAAATGCCTCAGATGGTCAGCACCTACAAGCAGTTCAAGGACAAGGGGCTGGACTTCGTGGCGGTGGCGATGAACTACGACCCGCCGATGTACGTGATGAACTACGCCAAGACCCGTGAACTGCCATTCAAGGTGGCGATGGACGCCGACGGCGCGGCGGCCAAGGCCTTCGGCAACGTCCAGCTCACGCCGACGACCTTCGTGGTGGACAAGAACGGCAAGATTCTCAAGCGCTACGTGGGCGAGCCCGAGTGGGACGCCCTGCACAAGCTGCTCGACGGCGCACTGGCCAACGCGGCCTGAACAACGCCAAACCCAACGAAAAGGTGCCCATGCGGCACCTTTTTTGTTGCCCGGCTCACATCGTCGGGCATCCGGCTTGCCTGTCAGGGCTGTATGGATATACAGTGAGCGCCAGATTTTTCTCATCGCATCCATCCGACTGCCTGCCCTGACGTGTTACCGGAACTTGCCCCTGAAGCCGCTGCCGAGTCGCCCGACACCGAGGTCGCCGACGCCCCCGCCTATCTTTCCCGGCTGAATCCGGAACAGCGCGCGGCGGTGGAGTACGACGGTGACGCGCCGCTGCTGATCATTGCCGGCGCGGGCTCTGGCAAGACCAACACGCTCGCGCATCGGGTGGCGCATCTGGTCGTGAACGGCGCCGATCCGCGCCGCATCCTGCTGCTGACGTTCTCGCGCCGCGCCGCCTCCGAAATGGGGCGCCGTGTCGAGCGCATCGTCGACCAGGCACTCGGCATCCAGACCGGCGCGGGGCGCGCCGCGCTGCAGTGGTCAGGCACGTTCCACGCCATCGGCGCCCGCCTGCTGCGCGAGTACGCCGAAACGCTCGGGCTTGCTCCGACCTTCACCATCAGCGACCGCGGCGATGCGGCCGACCTGATGCACGTGGTCCGCCATGACCTCGGGCTATCCGAGCAGACCTCGCGCTTCCCGCGCAAGGAAACCTGCCTCGCAATCTATTCGCGCGTGGTCAACACGCAGTTGCCGCTCGAGGTTGTGCTGAAGACGCAGTTCCCGCGCTACGCGATGTGGGCAGACGCGCTCAAGGGCCTGTTCGCCGCCTACGTGGAAGCCAAGCAGAAGCAGCAGGTGCTCGACTACGACGACCTGTTGCTCTACTGGGCGCAGGCGATGACCGAGCCCGCACTGGCGCAGGACATGGGCGCACGCTTCGACCATGTGCTGGTCGACGAGTACCAGGACACCAACGCGTTGCAGGCGTCGATCCTGCTGGCGCTCAAGCCGCAAGGGCGCGGCCTGACCGTGGTGGGCGACGACGCGCAGTCGATCTACGCATTCCGCGGCGCCACCGTGCGCAATATCCTCGATTTCCCGACACGGTTCTCGCCGCCGGCCGAGCAGGTCACGCTGTCGCAGAACTATCGCTCGACGCAGCCGATCCTCGGCGCCGCCAATGCCGTGATTGGCCTCGCGGCCGAACGCTTCACCAAGGATCTCTGGTCCTTGCGCGAATCGGCGGAGAAGCCCGGCGTGGTGGTGGTCAACGACGAGGCCGAGCAGGCGCGCTTCGTCGTCGAGCAGGTACTGGCGCGGCGCGAGGCTGGCTTGTCGCTGATGCAGCAGGCGGTGCTGTTCCGCGCGGCCGACCACAGCGCCCAGGTCGAGATCGAGTTGGCCCGGCGCAATATCCCGTTCGTGAAGTTCGGCGGACTGAAGTTTCTGGAGTCGACGCACGTCAAGGACGTGATGGCTGTGGTGCGCTGGCTGGAAAATCCACGCGACCGCATGGCCGGATTCCGCACGCTGCAGTTGCTGCCCGGCATCGGCCCGAAAACGGCCGCGCGCGTGCTTGAAGGACTGGAAGCCGCCACCGAACCGTTGATCGCGCTCGAAGCCTTCGAGCCGCCCCCCGCCGCCGCGCCCGCCTGGGATGAACTGGTGACGCTGGCGCGTGCGCTGATGGCGCCGACCTCGCCATGGCCATCGGAATTCGAACAGGTGATCGCCTGGTACATGCCGCACCTCGAACGGATGCACGACGATGCCGCCGCGCGGCAGGCGGATCTGCAGCAGATCGAGCGCATCGCGGCCACCTATGCGTCTCGGGAACGCTTTCTCACCGAACTCACGCTCGACCCGCCCAGCGCATCGAGCGACGAATCGGGCGTGCCCTCGCGCGACGAGGACTACCTGATCCTGTCGACGATCCATTCGGCCAAGGGGCAGGAGTGGAAGGCCGTGTACGTGCTCAATGCGGTAGATGGCTGCATGCCATCCGATCTTGCCACCGGCACCACCGAGGAAATCGAGGAAGAGCGCCGCCTGCTGTACGTGGCGATGACGCGCGCGCGCGACCACCTCGACATCGTCGTGCCACAACGCTTCTACGTGCACAACCAGGTCGGCTTTGGCGATCGCCACGTCTACGCATCGCGCACGCGCTTCCTGCCGAACCGCGTGATGCCAAATTTCTACAGCCGCTCGTGGCCGCCCGCGCCAATGCCGGGGGAAGGCCAGCAGGCGAAGGCCACGCTACCGCAGGTAGACCTCGCCAGCCGAATGCGCGGCATGTGGAAGTAGGAAACCGCTCATTACCGAAAGCTACCGCCAGAGTTCGTCAGGCCAGTTCGATGCCTGCGCCGCGCACGACCTCAACCAGCGCACCCTGACGGAGCAGCGCCGCCATGGCCTCGATATCGTCGGTCATATAGCGATCGATCGACAGGAACGGCACGCGCTCCCGCACGAACGCGAACACGGCGCGGCCTGCCGGCGCCAGTTGCTCGACCGCACCCGCGAGTTCGGCAGCCTGGCATGACGCCAGCAACTCCAGCGCGAGGATGTACTGGTTATTGTCGAGAATGCGGCGGGCGTTGCGAGCGGCGATCAGCCCCATGCTGACCACATCCTGGTTGTCGCCGTTCGACGGCACACTCTGGATGCTCGCCGGGCTGCAGATCGTGCGGTTCTCGGCGATCAGCGCCGTGGCCGGATACTGTGCCCCGGCAAACCCGCACGACAACCCCTCGTTCGCCGCCGCCAGGAACGCCGGCAGATTGTTGTTCAGATGCGGGCTCAGCAGGCGGTTCAGGCGGCGCTCCGACACCACGCCCAGCTGCGTGGCGGCAATGGCCAGGAAGTCCATTGCGAATGCCACCTGCTGGCCGTGGAAGTTGCCGCCATGGAACAGCTCGCCGTCTTCGAAGAACAGCGGATTGTCGTTCGATGAATTGAGTTCGCGCTCGACCACTGTGGCGCAATGATCGAGCGTATCGCGCACCGCGCCAAGCACCTGCGGAATACAGCGCAGCGTGTAGGCCTTCTGGATGAACACGCCGGTGCCGGTGTTCTTGGCCTCGCCCGCGCGCGTCTTCATCTCGGCGGACAGTTCGCCATGCCCGGAAAGCCGCGCCGAATCGGCCAGCAGCGCGCGCATGTTCGCCGCCGAGCGGATCTGTCCCGGATGCGGTTTGGCGATGTCGTGCCCATGGGCCATGAAGGCATCGGCCGAGGCGGACAGTCCTTCGAGCGCCAGCGCCGCGATGATCTCGGCCTGCTGGACCTGCGCGCGCAGCGTCTCCAGCAACAGGCACGACACCCCGGTCATGGCCGATGTCCCGTTGATCAGCGCCAGCCCTTCCTTGTACGCCAGCGCGAGCGGCGCGATGCCACGCTCGCGCAGGACGTCGGCCGTGGGTGCCGTACCACCATCGTCGGTCAGCACCTTGCCTTCGCCGATCAGCGTGATGGCGACGTGCGACAGCGGCGCCAGATCACCGCTGGCGCCGAGCGAACCCACCTGCGGCACGGCCGGCGTGATGCCGGCTTCCAGATACTTCAGCAGTTGCTCGATAACGGCCGGCCGCACCGCCGAATATCCGCGTGCCAACGCATTGGCACGCGCGACCATCATCGCGCGGACCTCGTCGCGCGAAAACAGCGGACCCACACCCGCGCAATGGCTGCGCAGCAGGTTCTCCTGCAGCGCACGGCCATGTTCGATGTCGACCCAGTTGTGCACCAGTTCGCCAAAGCCCGTGGAAACGCCGTAGATCGGCACATTGGCCGCAGCCACCTGCTCGAAGCGGGCGCGGGCATCGGCAACCTTGCCAAGGACGGGCTCCGGGACGATGGCGGCGCGCTGGCCACGTGCGATGGCAGCGACGGTGTCGGGGGTCAGGTGGTGGCCGTCGATGTCGGCCGGATGGGCGTGGGGCATGGGTCGGGGCGGTAGCAATGGAGGCGCTTGCCCTCTGCCCCACCGTTATTCCGCTCGCGGGGTATCGCGGGATATCGCGGGATATCGCGGGATAAGAAACCAGGGAAGAGAGCCGGGCCAGAGTGTACCGACCCCCGCCTTCCCCGAGTACGGCCGTTACAGTCCGTAGCGTTTGATCTTGTCGTAAAGCGTCGCCTTGCCCACTTGCAGCAGGTCCGCCGCCTGGCTGACGGCACCGCCCGTGCGGGCCAGCGTATCGGCGATCACGGCGCGCTCGTAGCGCTCCATCCGCTCGCGCAGCGGCGTCGATTCGTCAACGGGATCAGCCTTGCCGCCGGCGTGTCCGCCTTCCGGCACGCCCAGCACCAGTCGATCTGCCGCGTTGCGCAGTTCCCGCACATTGCCGGGCCAGGGTCGTTGCATCAGTTGCTGGCGCTGCATCTCGGACAGGATCGGCGCCGGCCGCTGATAGCGCACGGCGGCAACGAGCATGAAGTGCTCGAACAGCGGCACGATGTCCTCGCGTCGCTCGCGCAGCGGCGGTAGCGGAATCGTCACCACGTTGAGCCGGTACAGCAGATCCTGCCGGAACGTGCCCTGCGCCACCAGTGCCTCCATGTCGCCCTTCGAAGCCGCGATGATGCGCACGTCGATCGGTATCGACGTATTCGAGCCGAGCCGCTCCAGCGTGCCCTCCTGCAGCACGCGCAGCAGCTTCACCTGCAAGGCCAGCGGCATGCTCTCGATCTCGTCGAGGAACAGCGTGCCGCCCGACGCATGTTCGAGCTTGCCCACACGCCGCTTGCCCGCGCCGGTAAATGCGCCGGCCTCGTGGCCGAACATCTCGCTCTCGAAAATCGACTCTGGTACGGCGCCGCAGTTCAGCGCGATGAAGGGCTGGTCACGCCGCGTGGAGAGCGCGTGCAGGCTCCGCGCCACGAGTTCCTTGCCCGTACCGGTCTCGCCGTTGATCATCACCGGCACATCGGTGGCCGCCACATTGGCGATCAGGTCACGCACCTGCGCGATCGCCGGCGACCGGCCGATGATCCGTGTGCCGGCAGCCGGGCCAGCCAGCTCGCGGCGCAACGCGTGGTTCTCCAGTTCGAGCGCGCGGCGCTCCAGCGCGCGGCGCACCGTTTCGGTCAGACGATCCGCGCCGAACGGCTTCTCGATGAAGTCATAGGCGCCCTCGCGCATCGCCTGCACCGCCATCGTGATATCGCCGTGCCCCGTGACCAGGATCACCGGCACGCCCGGCGCGGCATTGCGGCAGTGCTGCAGCAGATCCAGCCCGCTCGCGCCGGACAGGCGCACATCGGTAACCAGCACCCCCGGGAAGTCCGCGCCAAGATGCGGCATCGCCGCTTCGGCCGAAGGCAGCGCCAGCACCGAAAAGCCAGCCAGTTCCAGGCTCTGCGCCGTCGCCTGACGCACCAGTGGTTCGTCCTCGACGAACAGCACACGCAATCCGTCCTGCATCGCAATCATGTCTTTACCTGTCATCCTTGACGCCGTTCAGGCGCCTCACGCCGTGGCCGTCTGGCGCGAGCGCCGCAGTGTCACGACGAATTCCGCGCCGCCGCCCTCGACGTTGCCGGCCGTCAGTTGCCCGCCGAACTCGCGCACGATCGACGACGAAATCGCCAATCCCAGGCCGAGCCCCTGGCCGATCTCCTTGGTCGTGAAGAACGGCTCGAACAGCCGTGGCAGCGCCTCCGGCGCGATACCGGGCCCATTGTCGCGCACGACCAGCGTCACGGTCTCGTCCTTCGCGCTGACGGCGATATCGACGCGGCCATCCTCGGCGCCGGCCGCCGCAATGGCATCGAGCGCATTGCCGACGAGATTCAGCAGCACCTGCTCGAGCTTGAGTTCGTCGGCCCATACGGCCAGGTCCGCCGTGTCGCCGTCGAGCCCCCGCACCCGTAGCATCACCCGACCCAGCCGTGGCGCGATCAGTTGCAGCACATGGTCGATGGCGGCACGCACGCGCACGGCATTGCGGCGCTGACGCGCCTTGCCCGCGAACAGCTTGAGCTGGCCCGTGATCTTGCCCATCCGCTCGGTCAGATCGGCGATGGCGGAGAGATTGCCGGTGGCTGCATCGAGCTGACCGCGCTCCAGCAACACGCGCGTGTTGTCCGAGAACGTGCGCAGGGCCGCCAGCGGCTGGTTCAGTTCATGGGTAATGCCGGCGGCCATCTGCCCCAGCGCCGCCAGCTTGCTGGCCTGCACCAGTTCATCCTGCGTCGCGCGCAGTTCGCCTTCAGTCCGCGCGCGCTCGGCCACTTCGGCTTCGAGTTGCTCGTTGATCGCCATCAGGTCGGCCGTGCGGGCCTCCACGCGCCGTTCCAGTTGATCGTAGGCCGCTTCCAGCAGCCGGCGGCTGTATTGCATATCGCGCGCGCGCTGGCGGCGCTGGCGCAGGTTCACCAGCAGCAGGCAGATGCACGCATAGGCCAGCGCCGCGCCAATCGTCGCGGTGCGCGCGCTCGCCAGCACCGGGTCCAGTTGCGCCATCACCTGCATGTTCCAGCCTGCGGGCCCGACGGCGCGATTGATTTCCAGGTAGCGGTCCGCGCCATCGCTGGACAGCCCGAAGTGCGCGCCCTGACCGTCATCGCCATCTCGTGCCGTGGCCCCCGTGCTGCCCGCGGCGCCAACCCTCACCAGCCGTTCGCCATCGTTGAGCGTGGTGCTGGCCAGCCAGCGCGAGACCGGGGAATCCAGCGGCTGGATCGGCAGCGGCGTGACGTCGACGTCGTGATACTGGCGCGTGTTGTGCAGTTCGGCCTGAAGCGTGGGCGGCAGGGGCCGAAGCGTGCGGTACTGCCAGCCCGGCACCGACGACAGGAAGATCACGCCGTGGTCGTCGGACACCATCAGCGGCTCGGTGCTACCGGAGCCCGCGCGCTGGAACCATTCGAGGTTCAGCTTCACCACCGTCACACCAATAACCTTGCCGCCCGACTCGATCGGCTGGGCGATGTAATAGCCGGGCTCGTCGCTGGTGATGCCGATCGCGTAGAAGCGGCCGATCTGGCCGCGCGACGCCATCTGGAAGTACGGGCGGAAGCGGTAGTCGGTACCGACGAAGCTGCCCGGCTCGCCATGGTTGCTGGCGGCCAGTGCCAGCCCGCTGGCCGCGATGACGTAGGTGGCCGACGCGCGGGCCCGGGTATTGACCTCGGCCAGGTAGTTGTTGGCCACGGCAATACGGGCCGGGTCTTCAGGATTGGCCAGCAGCGCGCGCACCGAAGGGTGCAGCGATACTAGCGCGGGAAGGAATTCGTAGCGGTCCAGCGTCGATTCAAGCGTGGCCGCATAACGGTCGGCACGCATGGCCGTGGACTGCTGCAATGCGGCGATGCCGCGCTGGACCGAAAACAGCCAGGTCAGCGAGCACAGCGCCAGAAGCCCCACCATCAGCGCGGCGGCAAACCCCCACCAGCGCGTGCTCGACTCCGGCGCGTGCACCGGGCCGGGCGCGGCAGGGTCATGCACGGCAAGGAAGTCGTCGGAATGGGGCATCGGCGCGCGCGGAAGCTCTCGCGCCGATGATACCCGCTGGCGGGGATGGCCGGCAGGTTCATCCGGGGCTGCGCCGGCGTCCCCTTCCTGCGGGGCGCCGGTCGCTGCCCGGGTCACGTCAGC
>NZ_ANKP01000281.1:0-3799 GCF_000319775.1 Cupriavidus sp. HMR-1 | reverse complement strand
AGGAATTCCAGTCGGTCGAATTGCTTTGGCGCTTGGTGGCGCAAGGACCGAACGAAACGCTTGACGCTTTCGTAGCTGGCGGTGAAGCCGTACTGATCGACGAGATCTTGGTAGATCGCCGTGGCGTTCCGATGCAGTTGCACCTGGGCTCGCACAAACTCCTGGTATGGCGCGCACGCCGACAATTGATGTGCACCAGTTGCCGGTGGTCGGGGTGGGGGAATTTGCGGCTCAGAGCCGGTGGTCACCGTGGGGGAGTTTGCCTGCTGGGCGGCGGCAAATTACGCTTGATACCCCCGAATCGTCTTGCGATCGACGCCGGTGATCCGGGCGATCTCCCTCTGACCCTTGCCCGCGGCGATTAGCGTAGCGATGGTGGTCTGTAGATGTGGCTTCAAGACGTTCACTCCGGCAACCCCTCTGCTTCTTATTCGAGGGGAACAAGGTAACGTCCTGCCTGGCGCTCACATCACTTGCAGCGCCCCTTCAGATGGGGGAGTTTGAGGTGACCACAGATGGGGGAATTTGGCCGACCATCGGGGAAGACGGTGGAGCAACAGGGCGTAGCTACACTTCACCGCCTGCGCCAGGGTTGGGTAGAGGAGCGTACTGCTCTCATCAATGGGCTGCGCGGCTTACTTGTCGAATTCGGGATCACCATACCTCAGCGAATCGAGGCCTTGCGTCGAGTCCCAGAAATACTTGAAGACGCCGACAATGAATTGCCCGGTATTGCACGCCGCGCGCTCTATTCGCGCGTGGGGACACCTCAAAGTTCTCAATGAACGGATGCGAGAAGTGGATCGGCAGATCGAGCAGTGCGCGAGGCAGGATGACCGCGCCTCCCGCATTATGGCGCTGCCTGGAATCGGTCCGATCACGGCAAGCGCGGTAGTCGCCGCCGTCGGAAGCGCACGCAAGTTCAAGAATGGCCGCGAATTCGGGGCGTGGCTAGGTCTCACGCCCCGGCACGGGGGATGCGGCCCGGATGGGCTGTCCCCTATGCCGATCATGACAGGATCGTAATACGCGGGTAATTCAGTAGAGCAGGTCTGGTAGCTAGACTGTGAACACGGTGAGCGATCAAAGACTCACAAACATTGACTCCGGAGAGATTCCATGAAGACGATTCACACTACCCTGATTGCTGCTGCCCTCACGATTGCCGCTGCCGGTTCCGCCTTCGCCGCAACGCCAGACGGGCAAATCCACCGCCCGCGCGATCCATACACGGACGGCGGACGTGCGGCAGTCAACGACATTTACGCTGGCGGTGCACGCATCGACAAGCGCGACGTGTTCACCGACGGCGCACGCCTGGGCCAACGTGACGTATTTACCGACGGCTCGCGTATCGGGCTGCGTGATGTGTTCACCGATGGCGCACACGGAATTTGACGCGTAGCCGTATCTGAAGCTGAGACAGACCTCTGTGGGGGAGCTAGGCACCCGTCAGTTGGTTGGCTCTTGGTGCTCTTTCGCTTTATCCCGATGGCGAAAGCTTCCGAAGCTTGCTCTCCCTGAGGGCAAGCTTTTTTTCCGTCCGCATGCGTCGAGCCGACGCTGTACACGATGCGGCTGTGCCGCTTGCAATGGCCCCGCATCGCCTCGTGTATTACTGAACGCCGGATCCGGCACCAATGATGAAAAATGAACCGCATCGTGTGCGGCGTCTGCAGTTCATCTGTTGAGAGAGCCTAGCCGCCTGTGAAAGGGGGCCCTTTGATTTCCATGCACTTTACCGGGGTAGCCACCCCCTAGCATCCATGTGGGTTTGCGGGCGGCGCTCGCCTGATACCCCTGTCAAATCAGTCACTTGCTGACTGGTCCTTTGCTCCCCATCCTGAACCGTTGATCGCCCCCTGGGCGCAGGTAGCGCGCCGGCGAGCCCGTGCAATACCCTGTTTTGGCAAGATTTTTTGTGCAGCGGAGACGGCGCAATGGTCGGGAAAGAGTAACCAATGGGATGGACGCCCCCATCCAATAGCGGCATCAATGTGCCAAAGTGGAAGTGTAATCGACCACTCAAATCGAGAGGAGCGTCCACCATGCAGATTACGACAATTAGGCTCGACCTGGCCAAGAATGTATTTCAGGTCCACGGCGCGGACGAGCGAGGAAAGATGGTGCTGCGTAAGCAATTGCGGCGTGATCAAGTCGCAGCGTTCTTCGCCAATCTTCCCAGTTGTCTGGTTGGGATGGAAGCCTGCGGCAGCGCACATCATTGGGCCCGCAAACTGCAGGTGCTCGGGCATACGGTCCGCCTGATGGCGCCTCAGTTCGTGAAGCCTTATGTCAAGAGCAATAAGAATTATGCGGCCGATGCGCAAGCCATCTGTGAAGCTGTGACGCGACCGACGATGCGGTTTGTACCAATAAAAAACGTCGAACAGCAGACAGTGCTCTCACTGCACCGTGTGCGCCAGGGCTTCATAAAGGCTCGTACGGCGCAGGCCAACCAGATCCGTGGCCTATTGGCTGAGTACGGCCTTGTTGTGCCGCAAGGTATTACCTACATCGCCCTGCGTGTGCCGGAACTGATCAAAGACGCGACCAACGACTTTCCAGGTGCATTCCGGCAGCTTATCGACTGACTGCTCGAGCACTTAAAGTTGTTATACCGACAGGTCGACGAGATTGAGGCCCAGATCAAGGCCTGGCATCGCGATGACGAGATCAACCGCCGACTAGAACAGGTGCCCGGAATCGGTCCGATCACGGCCAGCGCCCTGTCTGCGACGGTCGGCGATGCAAAGAATTTCGAAAACGGAAGACAGCTTGCAGCGTGGTTGGGACTTGTGCCACGACAGCATTCCACCGGCGGTAAAGCAAAGTTGCTTCGCATGAGTAAGCCGGGCGATGCGTACCTTTGAACATTGCTCATACACGGGGCCCGGTCGGTCATCTACCGAGCGACCCAGAGGAACGATCCTGACAGTTGGCTGGTCAAGCTGACCATTCGTCGAAACGCCAACGTCGCAGCAGTCGCGTTTGCCAACAAGACGGTAAGAATCGTATGGGCTTTGCCTGTCCACGACCGGGAGTTCCGACCTGACTACACACCTGTTGTCGCAGCCGCGTAGTCAAGTTTGCCAGTCTGAATAAGCTGCATTGAGAGAGGATCACACCACAGATTGCTCAGGCAATCACGAAGTGATGGCAAGACAGGTAAAACCGTGGTTGGCACAGCCCGCCGCCGGACGAGGCACCAAGAGTGCGTGTAACCGATCGAGGCGCCGACCAGCAGATCCCATCAGGGACAGCAAGCATGCCATGCTTGCATCAAAAGTCCGAATGTACGGGAGCAATCTTCCTCTTCGCGTCGTCACGAACTGAAAGCTTGGCAAACTGGGGGCGTCCATGTACGTCCGACGGACAGCGTTCTTGACGACGGGGTTGCTTTCAGGCGGCGCTCGAGCGGATCTGCCCAGCCATGGCCCATGGCAGCAGTTCGCTGATGCAATTGACGGGATGATCGGCGATGCGCGCAATGACGTGGCGCAGGTAGGCCTCGGGCGAGACCGTTCAGCTTGGCTGCCGCAGCCGACCATCAATTACCGTGCTCGCGCATCCATCGAATCTCGTGCTCACGCACACATGCGGCTCGTCCTCGGCGCGCTGCGCACCGTCCGCCGTCCCGTCCTCGAGCGGTTGCTGACGCATTGTCACCACCTGGACATCCGCCTGGTACTCGCCACGCTGGCCGGCCAACTCGACGCGCCCTGGGCGCAGTGGGTGGAGCGACACCTTGCCGCACGGCCGCTTAGCGCGCCGTGACGGCGTGCGCCACGCCGGGGCC
>NZ_ANKP01000280.1:0-8930 GCF_000319775.1 Cupriavidus sp. HMR-1 | reverse complement strand
CCACTTGTACTGTCTGCGGCCGCGCCCTTGCAGGGCGCGCATGTGCTCGCAGGCACATGCCGTTCCGCAGGCGGCTCGCATACGAGCCGAAACCCCTGCTTCACCCTAGCCAGAACCGCTTTGCTTCATTTTGATAGCGCCTCTAAGAGCCGTTTCGTTTTCTTTCGATAACGTTTCCGCGTGCTTCAGGCGTCCAGTGCCTGACACAGCGCCCGCAGATCGCGAACGATCAGGTGCGGCGGCGGGCTGCTGCGTGACCATTGCGCGGCGGATGCCTCTTCCGAGCGCACCACCCATGCGGCCTGTGCGCCTGCGGCGATAGCGCCGGCTACGTCGAGGTCGGGATCGTCACCGACGTGAAGCATCCGGCTGGGTGCGCATCCGGCTGCATCGGCTGCGGCGTGGAAAATCGCGGCGCCGGGTTTGCCGCTGCCGAAGCTCTGCGGATTCAGCGATGCCCGGAAGAACTGGTGCCCGCCAGTCAGCTTGAGATTCGCATTGCCATTTGATACCGCGACGAGCGGAAACCGCTGGCTCAGCCATTCCAGCGCGGGCAGCGCATCGTCGAAGAAATCGACTTGCTGGCGCGCGGCGTAGAAAGCGTCGTAGGCGGCCTCGGCAAGGCCGGGGTCTTCTTTCGACATGTCGAGCACCAGCCGGATCGAGCCCAGCCGCAGCGCGCGCATGTCGCCAGCCAGCTCCGGGCGCATGGCTTCGAACTGGACGCGGAGGTCACGCAGCACCTGGGGTGATGAAAGGATCGGCGCGGATTTCGGCGCTTGCTGCAGCAGCCAGTCATGCAGGACTTGTTCCGCTCGCACGACTGCAGGTTCGAAGGCCCAAAGGGTGTCGTCGAGATCGAGAGATATTGCGGAGATACCGGCCAGACGCATGGTGGGGAACGTGAGAAAGCGGAATTGCGGGGAATCCGCCGAATTTACCATCTTCGCTCGTATCGCCTGGAGGCCGTGTCGACCGCGAGGTCACTTCAGGCTGAGCGTGAATGGCAATAGCAACACGTTGACCAGCAGGAGCGCATACACGATCACGATCGCCGCAGGGATGACCACGGGCGGCCGATTAGACGGGTAGGCGCGTCGACGGCGCCAGAGGAATCCAGCCGTGGTTCCCGTGATGACCAGTGCCAGCATGGCGCTGGCCCACGCCAGTGACGCAGGTCCGGACTCGTCGCCATAGATCGCCGTGTCCGAATCGGTCAGCGAGATGTCGACGGCAGTGGTCGAAGTGGCAGGGACGTGTGCGACAGGCATGGCAACGGGTGTTTCAAACACCGTGGCGCGAACCGGCTGCGCGATGGCAGGTGTGGCTGTCGCGCGGACAGGTGCTGCCGCGTCCGCCATGTGTTGCGCTGGTGCAGCGGCTGCCGGCGGCGCGTCATGACGTACGGTCGATGGCGCGGTCGCTGCGACACGCGGCGCGGAGGCCGTTGCGCTGTGCATCGAACTGCGGTCCCGCCAGAACAGGTGGAACAGGCCATCGAGGCAGCGTGCCGAATCACAGGCATCCCGCCGGGCGCGCCAGGCGACGATATCGGCGTTCTGGATCGTGCCCTTGTGCAGCATCCTCTGCTGCTCGGCATAGATGCGTTCGTAACGCTCGGACAGTCCCGGTGAGTCGCACACCAGGCGATTGTGTGTGCCACTTGCGTGTGGGCTGTTGGTGTTCAGCGAGCAGCGCATCCCGCTGCCGCCAGGGTCATCGCAAACCACCGGGGGGGTGGTTCCGCGCGAATGGCAGATGATGTCCGATGCGCTCACGTTGCCTGCCGCGAGCAGGCCGGTTGCGAGGCAGATGGCCATACGAATGGCCCAGCGCACAGTGACCCTCTTCATCATGCCCCCCCATTGAAGCGGCCTGGTTTTATAACGTAGACGAAAGCCCGGGCGATGCCCAAGCACGCAATGCGATGGGCGGGTCATGATGCACTTGCCGCCAGATCGGGTTTCCCATACGCGCGACGTTCCGATCATTCGTCCGCCGTCGTAATTTCTGAGACGGAAAGCCTCTATCGTGGCGGCGACGTTCCTGGGTGATCGCGCATGCATCCTCAAAACGCTCGTGACGCAGCGTGCCGTGATCAATGGGACGCCGCGCCCGCTACGTGGCGAACAGGCGTTTGAAGCTTGGGGCTGGTTCCTTGCGCCCTATTGCGCCACGAGGAGCGGCCGCAACCGCGTCGAGTCGTGGCTGTCACGAGATGAAGACAACCTGATGTGAAGCCTTTGCGCTGCGGAATTGAATTCTTTCGATGCGTCGGCCGAACGCAAGCGGTGCCCATAGAATGCGTCTGGATTGGGTCCATTGCAGTACCGCTGCTGTGGGGAGGCCCGCGGTGGCATCACAACAACCTGAGTTACCCGAGGAGACTGATATGAGCCATCGTTTCGCCGCTGCCGGCGCAGTGTTCGCGTTGCTGTTGCTGTCCGCCACCGCTGGCGCGCAGACACAACCGCAGCCGCAGCCCCCCGCGAACGCGCAGGAAGCCAAGGCGAAGTTCACGGAGAAATTCAACGAGGCGGATGCCAACCACGATGGCAAGCTGACGCGCGAGGAAGCCGAGGCAGGAATGCCGCACGTGGCGAAGGACTTCGACAAGATCGATGCCAAGAAGAAGGGCTACGTCACGCAGAAGCAGGTCGGCGCGTACTACGCCGCCAAGGCGAAGCAGCGCCGCGCTCAGGACCCGGGCAACCTGAACTGATCCGAGTCGTATCCGCCAGGGCGGTCGCCATCGGCGCCGCCTTGGTCGCGTCTAAGCGTATCTCCAATCCGTCCCCGGTCGTAGAAAGTCCCGTGTCACGTGCGTGATAACATTCAAAAAAATTCGCGCGCGAACTAAATCATCCGGGTACCGTCTTGAATCCTCGACTTGTCTACCTCCTGAATGTCGGTCAGCGTCGGCTGCATCGATGGACACAGGCGCGCACCGCCGCCGGTGGCGTCACCGCGTCGCAGGCCGGAATGCTGTTCTTCCTCGGCAAGAACGATGGCGCGTTGATGAGCGAGGCCGGCGCGGCGCTCGACCTTGGCGCGCCGGGCGTGAGCGGGCTGGTGGATCGCATGGAGCGGGCGGGGCTGGTCGAACGCGGCCTGGACGAGCACGATCGCCGGGCCTTCCGCATCTGGCTGACCGATGCCGGGCGCACCGCGCTCAAGCGCTCCCGGTCGAATCTCACCGAACTGAATGCCCGATTGACCGAGGGGTTCACGGCCGCCGAGATCGATGTGGTGGCGCGCTGGCTGACGAGCCTGCAGGACAAATTCCCGGCCAGCGACGACGAGTGATGCCGGGGATGAACGAAGGCGCCGAAGCAGACGACGCCTTCTGGCGCATCACTGCTTGGCGATCCTGCTGAAGTCCGGCTGGCGCTTCTGGGCAAACGCCGTGAAGGCTTCCTTCGCTTCCGCGCTGCGCAGCCGCTCCACGAACGTCGAACTCTCGGCGTCCATCTGCGCGACCAGTTTCTCGGCCTCCCGCATCAGACGCTTCATTGCCGTCAGAGAGCCGGACGGCTTGGTAGCGATCTTCTCCGCGATGCGTCGGCCTTCCGCGCGCAACTGGTCGACCGGAACCGTCCGGTTCGCGATGCCCCATGCCACGGCGGTGTCCGCCGGCAGTGGATCGCCCAGCGAGAACATTTCAAACGCGCGCGCGTGGCCGATGCGCAACGGCAGCAGGTAGCTCGACGCTGCCTCAGGCACGAGCGCGAGGTTCACGAACGGCGTGATCAACTGCGCGTCGTCGGCCAGGACCACGTAGTCGCAATGCAGCAGCATGGTCGTGCCGACGCCAACGGCCTTGCCCTGGACTGCCGCGACGATCGGCACAGTGGCATTCGCCAGGCTATGCAGGAATCGCACGACATGGCGCTCCTTGGGTGCGTTGCCGGTGGCCTGGGCCGCGAACTCCCCGATGTCGTTGCCGGCCGTGAAGGAATCACCGTCAGCCTGAATCAGCACGACCCGGACCGATGCGTCGGTCGATGCATTCCCGATGGCGTCCGCCAGGGCGCCGTACATGTCGTTGGTCAGCGCGTTCTTCTTGTCCGCTCGCGAAATCGTGAGGGTCAGCACGCCACGTTCAAGTCCTGCTTGGATTTCCGGAATCACGGCTTTGTCTCCTGCAATGGAAGGGGTAGGGGCAATGAAGATGTTCGTATGCGAAGTAGATGCAAAGTATAGTTGATTCGCGTGCGAAGTAAACCGGCGCAAGCATCACCATTTCCTCCAGGGCCGCGGCAGGCGCGTGACCCGTATGCCATCAGCAATCACCCCATGAGGGTTTGTGCCGACTTTTCCGCTTGGCGGCGTTGCAGTCTACTGAACCCAGGTTGTGCAGTGTGGCCGGGGCGCGCGCGGCGTCTCCCCGGGGTTTGGAAACCTTTCTGGAGACAACACCATGGTGACCAAGCAGGACGATGCCTTCATTCTGAGAAACCTGATCGCGCTGGCCGCCGTGGAGACACTGGGCGGCGCCATTGCACTCGGGCTGGTGTTCAACCTACTGACATGACCTGACGCTCGTGGTGTTGCTTGCGGCCGATCCGCAGGCAACGCCACGAGTCCCAGGTTCCGGGCCATCCATCGACCTGCATTTCGCTTCCAGCAGACTTTCCGGGCCATCACTACAATGGCGCATTGCCCGGCTCGTTGCCGGGCCAGATCTGGGAGTCGAGGATGCGAATTCTGGTTGTCGGAGTGGGAGCCACGGGTGGCTACTTTGGCGCGCGGCTGCTGCAGGCCGGGCGTGATGTGACGTTCCTGGTGCGCCCCCGCCGCGCCGCGCAACTGGCCGAGCACGGCCTGCGGGTAAAGAGCCCGCACGGCGACCTGCATTTCCCGAATCCCCCTGTGGTGTTGTCCGAGCAAATCACGCAGCCTTATGACGTGGTGTTGCTGAGCTGCAAGGCGTATGACCTCGAAAGCGCCATGGATGGCTTCGCGCCCGCCATGGGGCCGAACACGGTCATCATCCCGTTGCTCAACGGCATGCAGCATCTGGATCGCCTCGACGCGCGCTTCGGCGCCGGGCGTGTCATGGGTGGCCGCTGCCTGATCTCCAGTACGCTCGATGACCAGGGCACGATTCTTCATCTGTCGAGCTTCCACGTTCTGTCTTTTGGCGAGCGCCCTTCGGGCAGCAGTGAGCGCGCGCTGACCTTGGCCGCCGCCTTCAGCGATGCCGGCTTCGACGTCCAACGCAGCGACGCCATGCTGCAGGACATGTGGGAGAAATGGCTGTTCCTGGCCACGCTGGCATCGGCTACCTGCCTGATGCGAGCGACCATCGGCGATATTCTCGCCGCGCCACGCGGGCGCGAGACCATCGCGGCGTTGCTTGGCGAATGCGCCGGCGTCGCGGCCGCCAATGGCTATCCGGCCCGGGGGCCCGCACTGGAGCAGGCGAAGACCACGCTGTTCGCCGAAGGATCCCCGCTGACAGCCTCGATGCTGCGCGACCTCGAGCGCGGCGGGGCGATCGAATCGGACCAGATCGTGGGTGACATGCTGGCCCGCCGTGGCCAGACCGCAGCGCCGACGCTGGAGATGGCGCTGACCAGCCTGAAAGCCTACGAAGCGCGCCGCGCGCGCGGAGGCTGAAGCCGCCGGCGTCCGATTCACCCGCATCGCAGAATTTGTCAGGACAGAATCAAGCCTGATACACGCGATTTCGATTGGGCGAACGACGCCGTTTACCTACACTCCGCACATTACAAGCAGCGCCCGGCACGAGCCATGCCGGGTAAAACAAGAGCGGAGGAGGTCGTAAATGCGGGAAATCCTGTTCAAGGTGGGCCTTGCCTCGCTGGCGGCCTGCACCACGCTGGGCGCCAGCGCCCAGAGCACCGCGGCATGCAATGGGGCCGGTTGCGGCTTTGGCGGAGGTGGCCTGCTGAACCAGCAGACCACCTTGCGCCTGAGCGCGGCCCAACTGGCGGCACTGCTCGGATCCACTGACGATGGACGCCAGCTGATGCAGGTTGCGGGCGTGCCAAGGTGCGACATCGAGATCGTGACGCTGCGCTACCGCACGGTGGGCGGCGCCGGGGAACCGGCGAACGCCAGCGCCGCGCTGATGATTCCCGGTGGCGCGGCCTGCAGTGGTCCGCGCCCGACGCTGCTGTACGCGCACGGCACCACGACGTACAGGAAGTACAACCTCGCCGATATCACGCAGACCGACCCGCGTAACGGCGACGGCGCGTCGGAGGGCATCAGCGTAGCCGCGATGTACGCGGCGCAGGGCTATATCGTCGTGGCCAGCAACTATGCCGGCTATGCGGGCTCGGATCTCGACTATCACCCGTACCTGAATGGGGCGCAGCAATCGGCCGACATGGTGGGCGCGCTTGCCGCCGCGCGCGTCGTCATGCGGGCGCCGGGTGGCGGGCGCAACGTGCGGGAGAGTGGCAAGCTCTTCGTCACCGGATATTCGCAGGGTGGCTACGTGGCGATGGCGACGCACCGGCTGCTGCAGGCTGCCGGGATTCCGGTGACCGCGTCGGCGCCGGGGTCGGGTCCGTATGCACTGGCGGCAATGGGCGACGCACTGGTGGCCGGGCAGGTGGGTATCGGTTCCACGGTGTTCGCGGTGCTCGTCACCACGAGCTACCAGCGGTCCTACCAGAATCTCTACCGCAAGCCGTCCGAGTTCTACGAGTCGGCCTATGCGCCAGGCATCGCCAGCCTGCTGCCGAGCATGAATTCGCTCGACAAGATTTTCACGCAAGGCAAGTTGCCACCGACTCAGCTCTTCAACAGTACGCCGCCGGCCTCGCAGTTCGCATCGCTGACGCCGCCGCTGTCACCGCCGCTGGCTTCGCCAGACCTGACGCCGGTGTTCGCGCTCGGATTCGGCAATGCCGATCTCGTGCGCAATGACTACCGGCTGGCCATGCTTGAGGATGCGCTGGTCAATCCGGACGGCGCGTTCCCGAGTTCGACCGTGTCGATGGCGCCGGCAACGCGGCCCGTGCAACCGCTGCGCGTGGACTTCAAGATCAACGATCTGCGCAATTGGCAGCCACGCGCGCCGGTTCAGCTATGCGGCGGGCACGACGATCCCACCGTGTTCTTCTTCAACGCCACGGTGCAGCAGGCGTACTGGAGCAGCGCGAAGGTGCCGGCGGGCCTGACCAGCGTGCTGGATGTGGATGCGCCCATCGCCGGCCCAAGCGACCCCTATGCGGCGCTCAAACAAGGCTTCTCGTTGGCGAAGATGAATGTTGCCGCGCAGGCGGTGGCAGCGGGCGCGCAGGATGGCGGCGCGTCGGCGGTCATCCAGGCGTATCACGGCACGCTGGTGGCGCCGTTCTGCATGGTTGCCGCGCGAGCGTTCTTCGGGCAGTTCTGAGCGGGAATGTCGATAAAAAACGCGCGGCGGGGTGACCCGTCGCGCGTTCTTTCCATCAAGCGATCGGTCGACCGGTCGATCAGACGTCGATGGCAGCGTTCGACTGCATCTTCTTGCGCAGTTCGAACTTCTGGATCTTGCCGGTAGAGGTCTTGGGCAGCGGCCCGAAGTAGACCGCCTTGGGCACCTTGAAGCCGGCCAGCAGCGTGCGGCAATGCGCGATCAGTTCTTCGGCGGTGACGCTCGCGCCATCCTTCAGTTCGACGAACGCGCACGGCGTCTCGCCCCACTTGGCATCCGGCTGCGCCACCACGGCGGCGGCCAGCACCGCGGGGTGGCGGTAGAGCGCGTCTTCCACCTCGACGCTGGAAATGTTCTCCCCGCCGGAGATGATGATGTCCTTGCTGCGGTCCTTGATCTTGATGTAGCCGTCAGGCATGCACACGCCAAGGTCGCCCGTATGGAACCAGCCGCCCGCGAACGCCTCGCGCGTGGCCTTGTCGTTCTTGAGGTAACCCTTCATGCAGATGTTGCCGCGGAACATGATTTCGCCGATGGTCTCGCCGTCGCGCGGTACGGGCTGCATCGTATCCGGGTCCAGCACCGTGACGCCGGACTGCAGGTGATAGCGCACGCCCTGGCGCGCCTTCAGCACCGCGCGTTCTTCCTGCGACACCGTGTGCCAGGAGTCCTGCTCCGCGCAGACCGCGGCCGGGCCGTAGACCTCGGTCAGGCCGTAGACATGCGACAGGTCGAAACCCATCGCTTCCATCTGCGCCAGCACCGCCGCCGGGGGCGGGGCGCCCGCCACCATGCCGCGCACCGGCCCGCGCAACCCTTCGCGCCACGACGGCGGCGCGTTGACCAGCGCGGTGTGGACGATCGGTGCGGCGCAGTAGTGCGTCACGCCTTCATCGCGCATCAGGTCGAAGACGAGCTTCGGCTCGAACTTGCGCAGGCAGACGTTCACCCCGGCGCGGGCCGCCACTGTCCACGGGAAGCACCAGCCGTTGCAGTGGAACATCGGCAGGGTCCACAGGTAGACCGGATGCTTGGCCATGTCCCACTCCAGGATGTTGGAGATGGCGTTCATGGCCGCGCCGCGATGGTGATAGACCACGCCCTTCGGGTCGCCGGTAGTGCCCGACGTGTAGTTCAGGGCGATGGCGTCCCACTCGTCGCCGGGCATCTTCCAGTCGAATTCCGGATCGCCGCTGGCCAGGAAGGACTCGTAATCGGTGTCGCCGAACCGCTCGGCGTCGGGTCCGAGCACGTCTTCCACCGCGATCACCTTGAGTCCACGCACCTCACGTGCCATCTGGCGGGCGGCATCGGCGAACTCGGTGTCCGCCAGCAGCACCTTGGCCTCGCCGTGGCGCAGCATGAAGACCAGGTTGGCGGCGTCCAGGCGGATGTTGAGTGCGTTCAGCACCGCACCGGCCATCGGCACGCCGAAGTGCGCCTCGACCATCGCCGGGGTGTTGGGCAGCAGCGCCGCCACGGTATCGCCCTTGCCCACGCCGGCACGGGTCAGCGCGCTGGCCAGGCGCCGGCA
>NZ_ANKP01000279.1:0-12229 GCF_000319775.1 Cupriavidus sp. HMR-1 | reverse complement strand
AGCCCTGGTCCATGCCTTGCATCTTGCTGTGGTCCATGCCCTGCATCGAGCCCTGGTCCATGCCCTGCATCTTGCTGTGGTCCATGCCCTGCATTGAGCCTTGTCCTGCGCTCGGCGTTGAGCCCTGCTTCTTCGCGGTTGGGGCTGTCGCCTTCTGGGGGCGTGAATCCGGCGTTGCTTCGTTTGCCGGCGCACCATCGTTGTTTGAACTGTTGGGCGAATGCGAGTGCTGTGCCCACGCGGCGCTCATTCCTGCAGTGAGCAGGGCGGCGACTGCAATTCGTGTGTACTTGTACATGGGATCTGGTAGTCGGTTGAAGAGAGTCGGATCAGGCCACAAGTACTTCGCGGAACATCCCGGCATCCATGTGCAACATAAGGTGGCAGTGCCATGCCCAGCGGCCCAATGCGTCGGCGGTTACCAGGAAGCTGATCCGCTGCGCAGGTTGGACCGGAATGGTATGTCGCCGGGCCTGGAACGAACCGTCAGGCGACTCTAGCTCACTCCACATGCCGTGCAGGTGCATCGGGTGGGTCATCATCGTGTCATTGTGCAGAATCACACGCAGTCGTTCACCGTACTTGAAGCGGACCGGTGTGGATTTGCCGTACTCAACACCATCGATTGACCAGGAGTAGCGCTCCATGTTGCCGGTCAGGTGCAGTTCAACTTCCCTGGCGGGGCCACGCTTGTCGAGGGGGCCGCCAATAGTATGTTGATCGGCCAGGGTCAGAACTCGGCGCCCATTGTTGCGCAGGCCGATGCCGGGGTCGTCGAGATTGGTTCGGGCCATGTCCACGTGCATGTCCGTGGTGGCCCCATATTCGGTCTTGGCGTGCCGCGCCTTGGTGCTGGGGACCTTGAGCGAAGCGTCCATGGCGCCCATCGCGTGCTGGCTATGGTCCATGGTCATGGCCCCGTGGTTCATGCCACCCATGCCACCCATACTGCCCATCATGTCGGCCATGGTGAGCCACTCGGGCTTGTCGACTGCCGGCACCTGTGCGCTCAGTCCTGCTCGCACTGCGAGTGTGCCGCGGGCGTAGCCAGTGCGATCCATGGATTGGGAGAAGATCGTATAGGCGTCGTCTCGCGGCTCCACCAGCACGTCGTAGGTCTCGCCGGCACCAAAGCGGAACTCGTCAACGCTTACGGGCTCCAGATTTTGGCCGTCAACTTGGATAACTTTGAGCTTCAGGCCGGGAATACGGACGTCATAAAACGTATTTCCGGACCCGTTGATGAATCGTAGGCGCACTTTCTCACCGGGCTTGAACAGGCCTGTCCAATTGCCAGCGGGGGTGACGCCATTGGTCAGATAGGTCAGCGTGGCACCGGAAAGGTCCGCGAGGTCGGTCGGATTCATCCGCATCTCGTTCCACATCTTGCGCTTTTCGAAAGCGCTCTTCACACCGTCGTTTGAAACGTCGCGGAAGAAATCGAAGACGGTCGGCTTGTTGTAGTTGTAGTAGTCGCCTTGAACCTTCAGTTTTGACAGGACCCGCATGGGATCCTCGTCGGTCCAGTCCGAGAGCAGAATCGTGTAGTCCCGGTCGGCTCGGACACCGTCCACGCCGGCGGCCGGATCAATCACGATGCCGCCATACACGCCGGTCATTTCCTGGAAGCCGGAATGCGAGTGATACCAGTAGCTTCCGGTCTGTTCGACCTTGAACTGGTAGGTAAATGTCTCGCCAGGGGCGATACCGGCGAAGCTGATCCCCGGTACGCCGTCCATCTGGAACGGCAGGATGATGCCGTGCCAGTGGATCGACGTGTGCTCGCGCAATTGGTTCGTTACGCGGATCGTCACCGTGTCACCTTGCCGCCAGCGCAGCGTCGGGCCCGGAAGCATCCCATTGATAGTTGTCGCCACCCGCGGCGTACCGGTAAAGTTGACAACCGATTCGGCGATGACAAGGTCAAACTCCGTCCCCGTCAATACCGGGGCGGTGCCGGATGAAGCGCTTTCGGGGAGTCCCGATGATTGTGCCCACGCAGTTCCGCCCAAAGCACTCAGCCCCGCCATTACCCCGCCGGCGGCCAAACCTTGTACGAAACGGCGGCGTGGCAGGTTGGGCAGCAAGATGCCAGACAGTCGATCACGTCGCATGAAAATAGTCCTTTTCGCTTGAATGGCCGCTTCGGTTTTTGCGGCAGGTCAAAGAGTAGCGAGATGCTGGCTACCGACGACTTACCTGAACATTACATTCCGGACAGGTTGGGGTCGCCTCGGTGCGTACTGGGTAGACTACGCCGAAGATAAAAATTTGTATTAACAAAACCCGGCCGATCGCGTTGGGAGGAGGTTGGGTAATGAAACTGCTGGTAGTGGAAGATGAAGTCAAGACGGGGGAGTATCTCCGGCAGGGCCTGACCGAGGCGGGGTTCGTGGTCGACCTGGTCGCCAATGGACTCGATGGTCAACACTTTGCGGTCAATGAAACCTACGATCTCATCATCCTCGATGTCATGCTGCCCGACGTCGACGGATGGCATATTCTGCATGCCATCCGCGCGTCAGGGAACGCGGTCCCGGTCTTGTTTCTGACGGCGCGAGACAGTGTTGCCGATCGCGTGCGAGGCCTCGAGCTCGGCGCGGATGACTATCTGGTCAAGCCATTTGCCTTTTCGGAGCTGCTTGCCAGGGTCAGGACGCTGCTGCGTCGAGGCGCGGTGCAACTAGCGATGGACCGGATTCAAGTGGCCGATCTGATTCTGGATCTGAGCCGGCGGCGAGCGTCTCGCGGTGGGCGACGCATCACGCTGACCAGTAAGGAATTCGCCTTGCTCGAGTTGTTTGCGCGTCGAAGGGGGGAGGTGCTTCCCCGATCCCTCATTGCCTCCCAGGTGTGGGACATGAACTTCGATAGCGATAGTAACGTGATCGACGTGGCGATCCGGCGCCTGCGGGCAAAAATCGATGACGGCTTTGAAGTAAAGCTGATCCAGACTGTGCGCGGCATGGGATACGTCCTCGAGGCACCTGAGGATCCTCTATGAGGCACCGTCTGTCCCTGACTGTTCGGCTGACCATCCTGTTCTCGCTTTCCTCCGCAGTGGTCCTGCTCGGACTTGGCGTGCTTATCTGGCTGGCGATGGACCGGCACTTCGCCAACGAAGATTTTGTGGTGCTGGGGGACAACATCCGTCTGATTGAACGCGTCGCGGATGAAACTCCTGTGGAACGTCTGCCTGCGCGCCTGCAGGAGTTGGTGGAGCACCATCCCGGCTTTGTCGCACGGGTGCAGACCGCGCAAGGCAAGACGATTTTTGCCACGCGGGATTTCGATTTCAGGCCGGCGGAGAGCGCTACGAACGAGGGGCCGAACTCCGAAGGCACCTTCGTGTGGCAGCAGGAAACCAAGCACTACCGCGGCATGCGAGCGGAGGTGCCCGTTTTAGGCTCGGATGTGGGCGCCTTGAAAGTGGTCGTCGGAATGGACACGGAGATTCATGCACACTTTATGCATGCCTTCCGCCGGTCCTTGGCTTTCTATACAACGCTCGCTGCTTTCGCTAGCGGCTTGCTGGGCTGGTGGGCTGCGCGCCGCGGTCTGGCGCCACTGCGCATGATGGCATCGCGCGCTAAAGATGTGACGGCGAACCGATTGGATGCGCGCATGCCGGTGGCCGCGGTGCCAGTCGAGATGGCGGATCTCGCGGCGACATTGAACGCGATGCTCGAGCGTCTGCAGAACGATTTTCAACGGTTGTCGGAATTTTCGTCAGATCTGGCGCACGAGTTGCGCACCCCGATTACCAACCTCATGACGCAGACACATGTCGTTCTGTCCCAGCCGCGTGACGCCGCAAAGTATCGCGATGTGCTGACCTCAAACGCCGAGGAATTGCAGCGTCTTGGACGGATGGTCTCGGATATGCTGTATCTGGCAAAAATGGAGCACGGCATCACGCTGCCCAATGAGGAGTCGATCGATATTGCCGATGAAGTGCTGGCACTCTTCGACTTCTACGACGCGCTGGCCGAGGACAAGGGGGTCAACCTGCAACTGCAGGGGAACGCCAAATTAGCGGGCGACCGTCTGATGATGCGTCGGGCGCTCAGCAACCTCTTATCCAATGCGCTGCGTTACACCGCGGAGGGTCGTCAGATCCTGGTGTCTGTACGGGAGCACGGAACTGATGCCATGATCGTGGTGGAGAATGAGGGCGAGGAAATCCGGCCGGATCTGCTTCCTTACATTTTTGATCGGTTTTTTCGGGCAGATAAGTCCAGGACGCGACTGGATTCGGACAGTGTCGGACTGGGACTGTCGATCACCAAGGCGATCGTGGTTGCGCATGGCGGAAAAATTGCCGCGGACTGTTCCGGCGGAAAAACCCGTTTCACCATGACGTTCCCGCATGGTCGCCTCGGACTGACCTGAGGCCCGCGCAAGGGCCTCGCGCACAGCAGCGCTGCCTGGGGTGGGCTGCCGTGCTGGTCAGCTTGCGCCGCGAGGCGGAAGCAAGTGACCCGATGGGCTTTCAAATCTTACTGCAGTGGAGGCAAGCGTTGCGTCGAATTAGATATGGAATCGTTGGGCTGGCGAGCTTATCGGGGCTTGTCGCTCACGCACACATCATCCCCATCCCGGACGTGCAACCTGCCGCGGCCGCCTATCTGGCGCCGGGCGCGTCGGGAAAGACATGGCCGGCGACGGAGTGGGTCGTGGAGGTGGACCGTCTCGACGGCCAGCCTGCGAGCCGTGCCGTCCGGACCGGTGAGTCGGTTTCGCTCAGCTTGCGAAACCTGGGTGAAAAAAGCATCGACGTCGCTGTCGTGCTATCGCAGAGCGAAGCCATGACGCCAATGGCGAATAGTCAGCCCGTGACGATTCATTTGCTTGCGGGGGAACGGCAGGAATGGAGAATGCAGGCAACGAGGCCGTTGCGGATTTTCGTTTCTGCATCCCCCGAGTGGGCGAAGTAGGGCGCGCAACGCGCCCTGGCAGCATCAGCCCCCTTCGCTGTGGCCCTTCCTGAGGGCTTCGTCGAGCCTGAAAATCTCGTTGCCCTTCATGATGATTTTCGTGCCATCCCTGGTCTCCATGACCTTGCCTTCCGGCATGTTCATGGACTTGCCGAACTTGTTCTCCATGCCCATCTTGCCGTCCTTGAAAACGTGCACCTTCGAGCCGTCCTGCAAATCGTAGGTTTTAACGACATTGCTCATATCGACCGCCGCCGCACTCAGCGATACGGCAGCAATGAAGGCTCCGACCATCAGTTTTTGTTTCATCGTTTAGATCTCCAGGTTATGGTCCTGCACTAGGGCGCATTGGGTCCACCATGTTGTGGAACAACAGGTTCAGTGGACCTTGTCTTCTTGTCATCTTCGCAACCCGCCTGTTGACTGTCCGGTGCAGATGCCGGCGTCGATCGGTCCGGCGGCTGGCTCGTCGCCTTCGGCGGCGTAACATGCTTCATCGAGTGATGCCGGGGATTGGCCGCCAACACCAATAGCTGGACCTCATCCCCGTCGTCGCGGCGTTCGGCCTTGATGCCATCAATGCCCAGTCCAGTCGGTGTCTCGGCAACCCATGCCAGTTGTATTGCCCACACCTGTCCCGGCACAAGGCAGATGGCTGCGCCAACGGACAAGAGGAGTGGCATGCCTGCTTTCATTCGCATCCTGACATTACAAGTAGCGGATGGGGCGTTCGAGAACTGTCTTTTCAATTTAATTTTATTCCCGGACCCGAGCAGCGGGCCGTATAGAGCGAAAATGTAATCCTCCCGAAAGATTGATGTTAACGAGGTAACACTGGCGGGGAAGAAATTGAAGATACAGTTTCATACGGTAATGAATACAAATCTTTTCCTGCGTTGATCGCGCCAATGCAAAGGCAAACGTCTGGAGCTTGGATTGGATATTGAAAAATTTAAGAGCATTGCATCGCTTCTGATGCGGTAATACTTGAAGCCGCTCTGAAAGAACTATGTCATGTGGCGGTTAGATTCCCGTCATTTAACGATTGGATGCGCATTCTTCGTGGATGCGCGTGGGCATTGCGGCGTGGCAGCGGATTTCACCTGTGGATTCAACCGGTCAACGCAACAGCTTGATGGAGTCGTTCAGCCGGCGTACCGAAGTTTAGTGTCTTGCGCGGGCGTTCATTGAGACGCCTCGCTACAGCATCGAACTTGATATCGGGTGCGTGCAGGCCTGCGCATTCGCAGCGGCGATGGTGGCCTCAGAAAGCCCCAGCACGCAAGGGAGATCTGTGCGCTGTGTGCCACGATTTGCGAAAGGTGCGAGAAGGAATGCAGCAAGCACGGTGCGTCGCATTGACTTGTCAGTTTTGCGGCGTCTGCAATGCGAGGGACTCAGTACGAGGAGTTAACCGGAAACTGTCGGGGGGATTACATTGAGATCCGGCGCGATCCTTAGGCCTCACTTGACGGTAGGATCTCGCTTGGCCTAGCCGACGACGCCATCGTTGGACACTAATGCGTCGCAGGGTGGCGGGAACGAAGCGTTTGGCGTGGACGTGGTGGCGAATGCGAATTACACTCATTTCCGAATGAATATCCGGGGTGCCTCCATGTTTTGCCGAGTTCTGAGCCGTTGGCCGATTGCACTGCTGCTGACGATCAGCGCGTTGTTCACGAACTTTGTCCACGCCGCGGAGGCCTTCGACGCCAAAGCCCGGCAGATTTGGCAACTCCTGGACTACGTCGCGGTTGACTACGGCGGTGCGGTGGACGATGGCAAGGTGCTCAATGGATCCGAATATGCGGAGATGCAGGAGTTTGCGGCCACAGCGGAGCGCCAACTGGGAGAGTTGCCTCAGGGTCCCGCCACTCAATCGCTACGCGAGCAGGCAGCGTCATTGCGCGAGGCAGTCGCGAACAAGGCCACAGCGGTTGCCGTGGCGCAAATCGCCCACGAACTCGCGGCCGCTGTACAGCGCGCGTACCCTTTTCCAGTGGCGCCTGCCAAAGTACCCGATCTAAGTCGGGGCGCTCAGCTGTTCCAGGCGCAGTGCGCAAGTTGCCATGGCGCGCAGGGGCGTGGTGATGGGCCGCTGGCTGCGACGCTCGATCCGAAGCCAACCGATCTGACCGATCATCTGCGCGCGCAGGAGCGAAGCCTCTTCGCGCTGCATCAAGTGCTCAGCAACGGTGTTACCGGCACCGCCATGCCAAGTTTCGGCGCGCTGCCAGACGACGACAGGTGGGCCACTGCCTTCTTTGTCGGGTCGCTGTCGTACACCGGTGATTTCGCGTGCCGAACTCTACGTCAGCGAGCCGTTTGCCGATCCGACGCTCCCTGCGTTCTCAGCGCAGATGAGACAGGTCGGGCATGATTTGCAAGACTCGACCGTTCGGTATCTTGCGACCAGATTTTCGTGGCAGGCTTAAGGAAACGTCCCTATGAATCCGGATATCTACCGCGCGCGCGAGGCCGAGGCGCAGGCCGCGCTGGACGCTGCGGCCGACTACCAACTCACAGCACACGCGACCGCGCGCGGCGCCTTGCGGGCTATTGATCTGGACGGTGCACAGGCTCTAATGGGCCAGTCTGGCGGATGGATTGCACTGGGCAACGCAGCTGCTGTCGACCTCGCTGGTAATCAGGCTGCCGCGGAATTTGCCGAGGCGCTGGCGCAGCGCGATGCGCCCGACCCCAACGACGATCCCTACGGCCGGAATTTGGGTCTGGACCGCGACGCGTGGCTGCGGGAAATGCTGCACCAGGCCGGCGGCCTTGTGGGCGGCTACCTGTAGGTAAAGGGCGCCGATGGACATACGAGTCGCCGCCCGTGGCCGACAGGATGGCAGCAATGCAGAAAATCTTCGTTGACGCGCTCGCTGCACGCCCCTTCATGCAGCTTGGCAATCGTGAGAAAACGCCCCTGTGACCGGAAGCGCCACGCCCGAGCGTGAGAACACGGGCCGATCTGGCATAATCCACGGCAAGGTTGCTTAGGTCAGGGGCGGTTGCGGGCAGTTCGACCCTGCTGGGTGCCTCATACCTGGTCTTTTATTTTCTCCTGCTGGTGGTGCTTGACTTCGTCAAGCTGCGCGGTATGACAAATATTAACTCGACATCAACTGGTGTCGGAAAGGCCGAAGGTGAAGGTATGGGCAAAAACTCTCTGGATTTCGTGAAGCTGTCTGTGTTGTCTGTGTTGGAAACGATTCACGGGCTGGGTATGAGTGCACTTGTGGCTGTAGCGCTGCCCTAAGCAACTTTGGCAAAAGCCGCCTCCGGGCGGCTTTTTTTTACGCCACCGCCTCCATGCCGATGGAACAGCAACCGTCAGGTGCCAACTCCGGCCACTTCAAAGATCTCAGCGAAGTTCTTGCGATCCCTGTCCTTGTCCTGAGTCGTCTCTGAATTGGCTTGGACTTGCGATGTGCGTCACGGACCCCGACAAGGGCAACGAAGGCATCTCCGCGATCTTTATCGATCTGGACAGCCCGGGAGTGACACTCGATACCGCCTGCGTGCCCATCACCGGCCAGTACGTGGACGCCGACATCATCCTCGACAATGTCCGCGTGCCACGCTGCAACTGCATCGGCGGCGAAGGCAACGGTTTCCGGCTTGCGATGAACCGGATCAGCCTCAACCGCCTATTGCACTGCCCGACCATGATCGGCCTGGCCCGCCAGGCGCTGCGCTTGTCCATTGACTACGCGAACACGCGCCGCCAGTTCGGCGGCCCGATCATGCGATTCCAGGCCATCCAGCACATGCTGGCGGACATGGCGTCCAGCCTGTTTGCCTGCGAGAGCATGGTGCTGGCTGCCGCGCGCCGTGCCGATGCAGGCAGTGACGTCCGCATGGAGGCGTCGATGTGCAAGCTCTTCGTCTCGGAAGCCTGCTTCCAGATCGCGGACAAGGCCGTGCAGATTCATGGCAACGTGGGTGTCACGAAGAACCATCCGGTCGAGTTCATCTTCCGCAGGCTCCGGCTATACCGCATCGTCACGGGAACCAGCGAAATCCAGCGTAACACGATCGCCAAGGAAATCCTGCAGAGGCATGGGTCTTGAATGCGCACGTGCAATCCTGATCGCGACGTCCACGCCAGCATCAAGCGGGGTCAACAGGCTGTTCGCCGAGAACCGCTTCGGCTGCGACCTCTGGATGCATGTCAACATACCGTGCGGTCATCCCACCCGAGATGCATCGCGCCGCAGGTTGCCGGAACTGCGAAGCGACCCGCGTTGCGCGTCAATCCTGCGAATCACTGGCCTCGTGGCTTGACTTGTCCAGTGCTTTCTAATATTTGCTTGCAACGTGCGTAATTGGTGCGACGGGATGCGCGGAGGGTGGCGGATTCTGTTCGGCGTCTCCCCGACTTGGTTGGGATTCAGGTACAGAGGCGTCTACGTCCGGAATGAGGGGAGTTCGGTCACGAACGTCTACCAACCAAATGGCCCCTAATGGCCGACAAGCGACCGCCTGCCGGCCGATGTAAAGGTCAGACTTCGGTTTGCTCTGCAATCTCCAAAGCGTCATCAACCTCAATGCCCAAATACCTGACGGTGCTCTCGAGCTTGGTATGACCGAGGAGCAGTTGGACGGCTCTTAAGTTCTTGGTCCGTCGGTAGATCAAAGAGACCTTCGTTCGCCGGATTGAATGCGTCCCATAAGCGGAGGTGTCCAGGCCGATCGAGGCTACCCACCGATGGACCAATCGGGCATATTGTCGGGTCGATATATGGGGCGAAGAATGCAAACGACTGGGGAAGAGAAAGTCGCCGCAGCTCAATCCCCGTGCATGTATCCAGGCCTGGAGGCATTCGCGAGTCGGGCCAGTAATCTCAAACTGCACCGGTCGATGGGTCTTTTGCTGCATGACCGTCGCACGCATGCCAACTTGTCTTCCTACGCTGACATCCTGAACGCGGAGACGGATCAGATCGCAAGCGCGCAGTTTGCTGTCGATGGCGAGGTTGAACATCGCCAAGTCTCTCGTGTTTGCGGTGAGCTGAAGGCGCGTACGGATGGCCCAGATCTCGGATAGCTTCAACGGAGGTTTCTGCCCCGTCAGTCTTCCCTTGTTCCACGGGTCGTGGTGGGTGACAGATGTTTGGGAGGTAGTCATGACTAGCTCCTAGAGTTGATGGGAGCCCATTTTGCGCTTGTGCCGGAGCCCCTCAAGTTGTGGGCGCTGGGCGCTAGTCCCACTCCACCTCCGAAACCAGTTCGGCCGAGACGACCCCTTCAACGCACATCTGGTAGAGCTTTCGGTAGCACAGCGGACATGGCGCACAGTCCAAGGCCTGGTTGCCTCCGATTTCGAAGTGCAGTTCGCGAATCCGGACGGGGCCCCCGCATTTGCAGACGAGAATCTGGGTATGGTCATCCATCGCTTATCTCCGTGGCAGAAGGGGATTGCAGCATGTGACGGCCGGAGGCTTCCTCGGATCAGCGAGATACTGATCGTCATGAGCGCGCGCCCGAAGGCACCGCAGGCTCCGAAGAGCCGAAGCATAGGACCAAAATTTTCGTGCGGGGGCAGCTTCGGATCTTGCCGATTCGTTGGTTGCCGAGACTCAATCGCCGAGTTCCTGTGCGGGACGCAGGGGGCGTCTCGGTGAGCGGGCCGTGACCGACCCTTCATATCACACCCGAAAGCAGCCATTCAGCGTGGTATCGTTGACCGCTTCGAGTCTTTGGGACCAAAGCAATATGGCCACGCTTGACCTCATCGGGGTTGCAATTCAGTTCAAGGATTGGGAAAAGCCATGGACGTTCTATTCGGTTGTGTTGGACCACATCTCACATGATTCCGACGACCGCGCCATTTTCGAGCGGATATGGGCAGAAGCGTGTCGTCCGGAACATTGGCAGTACGTCGACATTTCGAAATGCTCTGATGCGTGTGATCACGGGCTCGAGATTGGATTTTCATGGCTGCCCGAGGAGGCGCGTGTGCAGTTCGTGCGAGCAGCATCATTCCAATGGAAATGACGCGAAAACTCGGAAGGCCTTCGGTCGCCGGCGCTCGCGCGCAGCACCGTTACAGCAGGCGTTCTCCGGGCGGTTGAGAGCATCAGAGCTAGATAGGTACACAGATTGCTCTAAGCTTGCAGCCGAGCGCATCTTCGAGTTGCGATTCTTGCTCACCCGATAGGGTGCGTAGATTCGGATTCATCGCCTCAAGTACGAGCCGTCCAAATGCTGTCGGCCACAAATATCTGAGATCGTTCAATGAGACGGTAGCCTGACAGCAGCAGTCTTGACCAGCAGGTCAGGTAGTCTGCCCACAGCGAAATCATCCATCTTGGTCACCCACCAGTCTTCGATGTCCACATCGCAATTGGGACAAGCCACGCTAGACCAATTTGCTCCGGGGTGAAAAATTCGACGTCCTGCTTGAATAAGAACGTAATCTCATCGGCATTGGGAGCGAATTGCGAGAAGAGCGCGCGCGCAACTTCTGCTGCCAATTCAATCGGCCTGAACTCGGGGTCGAGGGGAACACGCCATGCCCGTCCGCTCATCACGAGGGAGTCAAAGCTCAAACGTCGGATCGCCCGCCCACGCGAGAAAGCTGCGCACGACAGTAGCCTCAGTTCCGTCACTGAACCGGATGATCATCGCGCCGTCTTCGTCGGCGACCGACTCCACGCCTGGCAGTGAACGTGTAAGGACCTTGGCCTCTTCGTCAACCGTATTCGGTGCGTCGCCATTGACAGGAGCCTCAATGATCTTAATCTGATCCACCGTCTGGTGGCTCACCGATCCGGTTTTCGTCATCGTCGCTGCGGCGACGCGGTGCCCCTTCGATGCCAGGTTGGCTCCCGCCAAGGTTCGCGAGTCGTTTGGCGGCTTCACGCTGGATCAAGGCCTTTAGCGCCTCGCGCACAAGTGCCGTTTTCTCTTCCAGCCCCGTATAGGCACGGGCCTTGGCCAGCAGTTCATCGTCAAGCGTAATCGTCGTACGCATAGGAATCTCCGCAAGTACCGGCACAGACTATAGCATCCAATGATGTCGATTTTGGTGCGCACTTACATTGGGAATGCGGGCGTTTTGCCACCACAGGCCTGCAAAATCGGTGTGTCCACTGCAGGCCAATTCTTGTCTGCCGCCGATACCTGTGGTCTGCGTTCTGTCTCCAGTCCGTGCCGCGCGGGCTCCGACGCTTGGAGCCGCCATGGCTGCAACCGTTCCGCCTGAGTCGCCTGCGACCGCGCCTGCACCTCGGCCACTTCGTTTCCTGCGCGCCGTGACGGCGTGCGCCAAGGCGGCCCCGGCG
>NZ_ANKP01000278.1:0-65333 GCF_000319775.1 Cupriavidus sp. HMR-1 | reverse complement strand
TGGCGGACGGATTGGCGGCGCAGCCGGCAAGCAGCCCGGCCGCGGCGGAGATCGTCAGGGCCAGCACCGCAAGGCGTGCGGGGCGCGGTGAAATCAGGGAACGGTCGGACATTGGGATAGTTTCATGTGTGGGTGTACCGGCAGGCTACCGCTGGCGCAGACATTCGAGAATCGGGCACGACCCCAAGTCGTATCGAACTTTCACCCACTCAACCGCCCACGAGCCGATCCTTCTCCGCCCCCTCGCCGACCCGTCACTACGGCGATGCCAACCCAACCGCGCCCGATGCGCCGTAGTCAACCGGTGCATCCGCCGGACGCGGCGTCTCGCCCGCACGCTCGATCCAGCCGCCTCCCAGCGCGCGGTATAGATCGACGAGGTTGGTCAGCCGCGCAAGCCGCGCGTTGATCAGCGTCTGCCGCGATGTGTAGAGGTTGGTTTGCGCCGTGAGCACTGGCAGGAAGCTGTCCACGCCCGTCCGGTAGCGCAGTTCGGAAAGCGTGAGCGTGCGCTGGTTCGCAAAGGTGTTGCGCTCCAGCGCGGCGATCTGCTGATCGTACGTGCCGCGTGCAGCCAGCCCGTCGGCGACCTCGCGGAACGCCGACTGGATCGACTTCTCATAGCTGGCGATCTCAATGCGCTTCTCGACGTTCGCCAGTTGCAGGTTCGCGATATTCGCGCCGCCTTCGAAGATCGGCAACGTGATCTGGGGGACGAAGCTCCATGCCGTCGAGCCCGCCTTGAACAGCCCGCCAAGCGAAAGGCTCTCGGTACCGAATGCGGCAGTGAGCGAAATCTTCGGGAAGAATGCCGCTCGCGCCGCGCCGATATTCGCGTTCGCCGCAAGCAGGGACTCCTCGGCCTGCATGATGTCCGGGCGGCGGGTAAGCAGGTCCGATGGGAGCCCCGACGGAATATCGGCCAGCAGGGCCTGGCCATCGAGCGGCAGGCCTTGCGGCAGGTCCTCCGGCAATGGCTCGCCAATCAGCAGGACGAGCGCATTCACGGCTTGCGCACGGGCGCGCAACTGCGCCTGGAGGTTGGCCTGCGTTTGCTCCACCACACTCTGCGCCTGCCACAGATCAAGCTCGGTACCGGTACCGGTATCGAACTGGATCTTTGTGAGGTTGTACGAGTCCTGCGCCGTCTTGAGCGTGTCCTGCGTGACCTTGAGCAGGTCATCGTCGGACAGCAGGGTCAGGTACTGGTCAGCAACCTGCGAGACCAGCGAGATCTCCGTCGCCTTGCGCGCATAGGCCGTGGAGAGGTATTGCGCCAACGCCTGATCCTTCAGACTGCGGATACGCCCCCAGAAGTCGATTTCCCATGAGGCCTGCAGGCCGACGTTGTACACGCTGTAGGGGTTGTTCTGCGTGACCTGCAGCTCCGACGGCAGGCGTGACCGGGTGTCCGTGGCCACGGCATTGATCGCGGGGAACAGTTCGGCGCGCGTGATCTGGTATTGCGCTCGGGCAGCATCGACGTTGAGCACTGAGACGCGCAGGTCGCGGTTGTTTTTCAGCGCAATCCCGACGAGCTGCTGCAGGCGCGGATCGATGAAGAAGTCGCGCCAGCCGATATCGGTCGCGGGGGCGTCATTGGCACTGCGAGGACCCTGGTCGCCCGTGGCGACACCCGGCGGCACCGCGTAGACACCGCCCTGCGGAAAGGTCTCCGAAACTGGCGCGTCGGGCCGCTGATAGGACGGCGCCATGGTGCAGCCCGCGAGGAGCGCGGCGGCCGCTGCAAAGACGGTTCGCTTGTCCATGTCAGTGTCCTTCCTTGCCCGGGCCGTTATCGCCGCTTTCGCCGTTACTGCCACCGCTACCACCGTTGTCACCGTTATCGGCATCGTGGTCGTGCGCGTGGTGCGCTTCGTAGTGCTGCAGCGCGACGTCGGGGTCTTCCTTCTCCCCGGCCACGCGCGCGCGAAGCACGACGAAGAACATCGGAATCATGAAAATGGCGAGGAACGTGGCCGTGATCATCCCGCCGATCACGCCCGTGCCGATAGCGTGCTGACTCGCCGAACCGGCGCCGTTACTGATCGCAAGCGGTGTCACGCCGAGAATAAACGCCATCGACGTCATGAGGATCGGCCGCAACCGCAGTCGTGACGCTTCGAGCGCCGCCTCGATCGGTCCCATCTTGCCCTCAGCCTGCAGGTCCCTGGCGAACTCGACGATCAGGATGGCGTTCTTCGCCGAGAGGCCGACCGTGGTCAGCAAGCCCACCTGGAAGAACACGTCGTTTTCAAGGCCGCGCAGCGTCACCGCGAGCAGTGCACCAAGTACGCCGAGTGGCACCACCATGATGACCGCGAACGGAATCGACCAGCTCTCGTACAACGCAGCAAGGCACAGAAACACCACGAGGATCGAGATGGCGTACAGGATCGGCGCTTGCGAGCCGGACTGCCGCTCCTGGAACGACAGTCCGGTCCATTCGTACCCGATCCCGTCGGGCAGCTTCGCCGCGATCTTCTCCATGGCCGTCATCGCCTGGCCGGTGGCTTTACCTGGAGCAGCCTGGCCTTGAATCTCGATCGACGAGATGCCGTTATAACGCTCGAGCTTCGGCGATCCATAGGCCCAGTGCCCCGACGCGAACGCGCTGAACGGCACCATTCCGCCCGTGCTGTTGCGCACGTACCAGAGGTGCAGATCCTCTGGCGTCATGCGGTACGGTGCATCGGCCATCGCATATACCTTCTTGATCCGGCCATCGGTGTCGAGGAAGTTGTTCACGAACGCGGACGCCCACGCGATCGAGAACGTCTGGTCCACGGCCGATGCCGTAACGCCGAGCGCGTTCGCCTTCTCCCGGTTGATATTGATCTTGAACTGCGGCGTGTCGTTCAGGCCGTTTGGCCGCACGAGGGCGAGCGTCGGGTCCTTTGCCGCCATGCCGAGCAGCATGTTGCGCGCCTCCATCAGTTTCTCGTGGCCAAGGCCCGCGCGGTCCTGCAGTTCGAAGTCGAAGCCCGAGGCCGTGCCCAGCTCGGGAATCGACGGCGGATTCACCGGAAACACCATGGCGTCCTTGTAGCCGGCGTAACGTCCGAACATCCGGCCCACCAATGCCTGAACCTTCTGGTCGGCACGCTTGCGTTCCTTGTAGTCCTTCAGCCGGACAAACGCGAGACCCGAATTCTGCCCATTGCCCGCGAAGCTGAACCCGCCCACTGTGAACACCGATTCGACGATGCTGCTCTCGTCCTTCATCAGATAGTCCGCGATATTGGCGAGCGTACGTGCCGTGATCTCCTGCGTCGAACCCGACGGCGTCTGCACGAGCACAAACATCGTGCCCTGGTCCTCGTCAGGCAGGAAAGACGTCGGCAGACGCAGGTACAGCAGGCCGACCACGGCGATCACCGCGAGATAGATCACAAGCCATCGCCCCGAACGCTTGATCACGTGGTACACGCCGCTGTGGTACTTGTCGCGGCTCGTCTCGAACATCCGGTTGAACCACCCGAAAAAGCCCGTCTTCTGTTCGTGGTGGCCTTTCGGGATCGGCTTGAGGATCGTCGCGCACAAGGCAGGTGTGAGGATCAGCGCCACCAGGACAGACAGCACCATGGCCGCCACGATCGTCAGCGAGAACTGGCGGTAGATGGCACCGACCGAACCGCCTGAGAACGCGACCGGCACGAACACGGCGGAGAGCACGAGCGCCACGCCGATCAGCGCGCCGGTGATCTGCCCCATCGCCTTGCGGGTGGCTTCCTTTGGCGACAGGCCCTCCTCGGCCATCACCCGTTCGACGTTCTCCACGACCACGATCGCGTCGTCCACCAGCAGGCCGATGGCGAGCACAAGCCCGAACATCGATAGCGTGTTGATCGTGAAACCTACCGCCGCCATGATCGCGAACGTGCCAAGCAGCACCACCGGCACCGCGATCGTCGGAATCAGCGTCGCCCGCAGGTTCTGCAGGAACAGGTACATCACAAGGAACACCAGTACGATGCCTTCCAGCAGCGTCTTGATGACTTCCTCGATCGACAGGCGCACGAACGGCGCCGTTTCGTATGGATACTCCGCCACCAGACCGTGAGGGAAGTACTTCGAAAGCTCCTCGATCTTCTGGCGCACGCCCATCGCGGTGTGCAGCGCGTTCGCACCGGTTGCGAGCTGGATGCCGAGCGCCGTGGCCGGATGTCCGTTGTACCTGGAATCCACGTTGTAGTTCTCGGCGCCGAGCGCGACGCGTGCCACGTCCTTCAGCCGCACCTGCGAACCATCCTGGTTCACCTTCAGGAGGATGTTGCCGAACTCCTCTGGCGTGCGCAGCAGCGTCGATTCGGTAACGGTCGCCTGGAACGACTGGCCCGGCACAGCTGGGGTGCCGCCGAGCTGACCACCCGCTATCTGCACGTTCTGGGAGGTAATCGCGCTCGTCACGTCGCTCGGAGTCAACTGGAAGTTGGTGAGCTTGTTCGGATCCAGCCAGATGCGCATGGCGTACTGGGTGCCAAACAACGTGACGGTACCCACGCCATTGACGCGACTCAGCGGGTCCTTGATGTTCGAGGCAACGTAGTTGGCGAGGTCATAGGCGTTCATGCTCCCGTCCTGGGAGTAGAAGGCCGGTACGATCAGGAAGCTGCTGCTCGATTTGGTGACGCTGATGCCGAGTTGCTGCACCACCTGCGGCAGGATCGGCGTGGCCAGCTGCAGCTTGTTCTGCACCTGCACCTGCGCAATGTCCGGGTTGGTGCCGGGCGCGAACGTCAGCGTGATCGTCGCTTGTCCGGAATCGTCACTGGTCGAGGAGAAGTACAGCAGATGGTCCAGTCCGCTCATCTGCTGTTCGATGACCTGCGTGACGGTGTCCTCCACCGTCTTGGCGGACGCGCCGGGGTAGGTCGCGGCGATCTGGATGGCCGGCGGCGCAATGGTCGGATACTGCTCCACCGGCAGCGTGAATATCGACGCACCCCCTGCCAGCATCAGGATGATGGCGATCACCCAGGCAAAGATCGGGCGATCGATGAAGAATTTTGCCATGTCGCAGGCTCCCGGTTAGTGCGCTGCGGCGGTTGCGGCGGCAGTTGCGGCGCTAGCGGGGCTGGCCGAGGGGCGACTGGCAGCGCCCGGCGGCGGCGGCAGTTGCGCGGCGACAGGCTTGACCGTCGCACCGGCGTGCACCTTTTCGACACCCTGAACGATCACGCGGTCGCCGGGATTCAGACCACTATTGACGATCCAGTTCTGGCCCTGCGCGCGCGCTGCAACGACCGGACGCGACACGACCTTGTTGTCCTTGTCTACGATGAGCACGGACGCCTGGCCCTTCTGGTCGTGCAGCACGCCCACTTGCGGCACAAGGAAGGCCGTGTCGTTGGTGCCCTCGTCGATACGCGCGCGCACGAACATGCCGGGCAGCAGCACGCGGTTGGGATTGGGGAACAGCGTGCGGATGGTGACCGACCCGGTGGTCTGGTCGACGGTGACATCGGTGAACTGCAGCTTTCCCTGCTCCGCGTAGGTACTGCCGTCCTCAAGGATCAACGTTACCTTCGCCGCGCCCGGACCGCTCGTTTTCAGCCGCCCCTCCTCGACTTCCCGGCGGAGCTTCAGACCGTCCAGACTCGATTGATTGAGGTCCACGTACATCGGGTCCATCTGCTGCACCGTGGACATCAGCGTGGCCTGGCTCGCCTGCACGTAAGCGCCCGGTGTCACCTGCGAGATACCGACCTTGCCCGTGACTGGCGAGATCACATCGGTGTAGTTCAGGTTGATCTGCGCTGCGTCCACCGCCGCCTTGCCAGCGTCGACGTCGGCTTCCGCCTGGCCCTGCGCCGCCACCGCGTTGTCATAGTCCTGCTTGCTCACCGCGCTGGCCAAAACGAGCACCTTGTAGCGCGCCACCAGTGCGTTCTGCGTGACCAGGTTCGCCCTGGCCTTCGCCAGCGAAGCCCTGGCGTTGTTGAGCGTGGCGACATACGGCGCGGGATCGATCTTGTAGAGCCGCTCGCCGGCCTTCACGTTCGAGCCCTCGATGAATTCCCTGCGCAGTACGATGCCGTCCACGCGTGCACGCACCTGCGCTACCAGGAAGGCGTTCGTGCGGCCGGGCAGCTCGGTCACGACCGGCACGGCAGTCGGCTGGACTACCACCACACCCACTTCCGGAATCTGCGGCGGCGGGGCTGACTGCTTTTGCCCACATGCGGCGAGCACAATGGCAACCGTCGCAAGGCCGATCTGGCGAAATGGCACCCGTTCCATGCGCATGAGGGGACCTCATAGGTTTGCCGAATGAAAGCAGACAGCCCGGCGGGTTCGAGAGAGACAGGCAAAACGGCCCGGGGAATCGGCGTCACGCGTGCGCGACGGCCAGCCGGTAGATGTCGGCCGATTCCAGGACCGGCTTCGTCACGCCGAGGCGCACGACATTCAGCATGGCATCGCCGATCAGTCCAGTGGTCAGAATGCTGGCGGGCGATATGCGCCGGAGCAGCACCAGCAGCGGCCTGAACACGACATACATCCACCGGTAGATCGCGGTGCGCGACTGGATGCCGCCTTCGGGAACGATCGCGGACGGCCGGAAGATGGCAACGCCTCCAAATGGCAGCCGCTGCAGCGCGTTCTCGGTTTCGCCCCGGACGCGCGCCCACATCGTCTTGCCCTGTTCGCTGCTGTCCGCGCCGGCGCCTGACACATACACCATCTTCATGCCCGGGCTGCGGGCGAGCAGCTGTTGCGCGCAATGCAGCGTGAGGTCGTAGGTGACCGCGCGGTATGCCGGCTCGGGCATGCCGAACGAAGACACGCCAACGCAAAAGAAGCATGCGTTGACATCCGCAAACATGGCACCTGTCGCTTCGAAGCGACTCAGCTCGGGAACAACGTAAACGCTCAGCCTCGGATCCACGTAACCGGGTGGTGCGCGCCGGCCCACCACGATGATCCCGGTGACGTCTCGGGCTTCAAGACACGCCCGTAATACACCTTGGCCAACCATTCCCGTCGCACCGATCAGGACAACTCGCATAGCGTTGCTCCGACGGTCGTGGCAATGCTCGCGGCGAATGGCGTATTGCCTGGCCCGCAAGCATTACGGGTTCGGCGAGCGCCTTCCGCGCCTGCAGCTCGGACAATCAATGTGAATACAGTCACTCATTTATAGTAGAAAAATCCGATGCGTGATGCCGCACAACACGGCGATGCGCGTCCGCGCCGCGCTGCTGGCGCGATCTGAGCGCGAACTGAACACCGTCACAGTGGGCGTTCGCAACGACGAGTCGTGGTCTGTTTTGCGCGATGCAAGGGGGTATCGGGTTCATGCGCCGCGCTTCGACCGATAGACAGAGTTTGAAACGCAATGTCGGAGCGCATCGGATGCCCCGCGCGGGCGTCCGCACGAGTGCCACGGAACGACTGCGAGGCCTCTCTCATGCGCGGCGCGCGGCCCCAGCGTTCCGGCATCGCCCCCAGTCTTCCCGCCCAGTCGCTCATGGCGCCTTGACCGCCCCTCCCTCGCCGGCCAGCTCGACCTGTCCCGGGCCACCAGCCCGGTGCCGTCGATCGGCGAACCTGACGCGAACGCGTTTGCGGCGGAGATCCTCAAGCTACTGGGTGACGTAGCAGGCCTCTCGCAATGCACGGTCTTTGCTTATGCGTTCGGCAACCGGCCACGCACCCTGTCCGTCGCGGACCATCGCGGCGGGCGGTATCTGCGCGATGTGGCCGACACCAACGCGAGCCGGTTCCATGCGCCGGACGGCAACCAGCGCATCATGGCGACGGCCGGGCCCCGAGGGTGTCCAAGTGACAACGGTCTGATGCTGCACCAGCAGACAATCGACGAGATCGCGCATAAGGCCTACCGTGCGGCGTGCTATCGGCACCCCAACGTATCGGACCGGCAGCCCCTGCTGGTGCCGCCAGCCGAGGACATGTGGCTGTCAGTGAACCTGTATCGTGACCGCAGCCGGGGGCTGTTCTAGAAGAGCATTCGAGAGGGAACAAGGCTACCGCCGCTCTTGGGGCAATCTGCCAGAAAACCATAAGTCTCAATGCGCGTTCTTGAACGCGCCGAGATAAACAAACGGAATCAGAACGCTGACGATCAGGATCACGCCATGGATGGCGTTTAATGGGACAAGCACCTGATCATTGGGACCGGGCGCTTTCGACGCCGGCTGACGCAGCCAAAGTCACTGCTGGAAGCGTGGGCAATGGAATGGAAGAAGCGCAAGGAAAAGCGCACCCGCTGGTACGCGTTCCTTGAACGGCCCAACTTGCTGCTCGATTGACTGGCCATTTACTGGGGCGGTCGCTGCAAACGTCTACGGAAGGCGCGGCTGCGAGCAGCGACATTGCAGGATCGGACTCCGCTGTGCCGTCGCGCCCGCTTATCAGGCATCGAAGACAACGTCCACCGGCGCGCAAATCAGTCGCTACCTCCGCAAGGGCAAGGTGCAGACCGGCTCGTCAGAGCCGGCCCTGACCGTTCAAGGGAGGTTACGAACCTACCTTGAGCTGGCCGCCACGCCCCAGGCCGCCCTTGACTTCCTGCGCCTTGTAGTTGCGCAGCGAGATCACCATGTTGTTGTAGGCGTCCATGAAAGCTGCCACTGTGGCCTTGCCTTCAGGCGTGCGGGAAAAGCCGCCAAGCCCACCGGCGGCACCGCCACCGAAGGCGCCCATCGCGGCACCGAAGTTGGTTGCCGTCGCATTGCCTTCCGAGATGGACAGCTGGACGCCCGAACGGATATCAAACATGGTCAACGTCACGACCGATGCCTTGCCCTGCATGGCCCCGCCAACGAGCGCGCCGACGCTACCCAGCAGGCCGCCCACACCGGCAACCATCTGGCCCGTGGCGTCGTTATCGATGATGATCGATGGCTCCATGTAGTAGTCAGCCGCTACGCGCTGGCCCTTCTGCTGTTTCGAACCTGCACGGAACTCGCCGGAATTGCGCTGCTTGTCGGTAATCGACGAAAGCTTGCTTTCGGTACGGTTGTTGCCAACCGACGTAATCACGAAGCAGTTCGACTGTTGCACGGCCAAGCGGATCAACGGCTCGATGGTCGTGATCTTCGTGGCTGCACCGAAGCTGGCATACCATTCCTTGCCACGGCCATCATCCACAGCGATCGTGCCCAGAGGCGCGTCGCATCGCTCCAGCGCCTGATTGGCATTCACGCTCGTTGCGCCGCCCGCGGCACCGGTGGCTGCCGTGGGTGCTGTGCCGGTACTGATCGTGCCGCCGCCCAGGTTGGCACAACCAGCCAGAGCCAGGGACGTGACCAATGTGGCCATACGCAAAGAAGTTTTCTTGTTTTTGTACATGGAATCCCTTCCTGTTGATGGAATTGAAGCAAGAAATCTGGGGAAAGGAGAGTTAGCGCAGGTACCAGCCGGAAGGGCCCCAGACCCAGTAGTACGGAGCGCTGCTGTACCACGCAATCCAGGACGTGCGATAGGCTTCGCGCACCCGATACAGACTCTGTTCATCCTTCTTGGCGGCCTGCGCTTTTGGAAGCAGGTCCTTGGCTTCCTTGCTGCCCTTGGCGGCAGCGAGTAACAGCCAGGACTCTGCCTGCGCGGGGTCCGAACCCATCTCCTCGAGGCCCATCAGATAGATGCGCCCAAGCGCCAACTGAGCCTGCACGTGGCCGTTGTCTCCGGCCTTGCGCAACCATTCGATGGCTTGATAACTGTTGCGCTCGACACCGTCGCCGCGCAACAGGCGCAGGCCGAGGTCATAGGCGCCGTTCGGATTGCGCTCGGCCACCTCTGTCAGCGCCTGCATGCGGCGCTCGGCATCGGTTGGTTGTGCGCTTGGCAATGTCGATACGCGCCGATCCCGCTCGGTGCAGGTGTTGCCGTTGCACAGGCGTACTGTCTGCGACTGCGGCGCCAACTGTCCTTCCGGCGTCTGTGCGCATCCGGCAAGGCCAAGAACTGCCACGGCCCCGCAACGAACAAGAATATGCATGGATAACCCCCGCCCCGAGATACGCATGCGTCTCTCGAAAATGCTATTTGTAAGTAATCGTATGAAATTGTAACAGTGCAATATGCAATCTATAAAGCTCATTATGTGAGTCGCAAGCGCATTGTGGTGCGCATGGCACGAACGCCCACATAGATAAGTGGCTTAATATTCACAAAATGCCGGCTCACGCAATTCCCCCAAAAAAAGCCATCTCCGCAATGGAGATGGCCAGAAATCTGTGATGCGAGTTCATCTATCCGAGCGGTGACGCAGACTGCTACGTGGCGGACGTCGGGAGCCTTGAGCGTGAAGGTGAGGTGTCGCTGAAGGGGCTGCAGAGGGTCAGCCAGACACACCGAGGGATGTAGGTTCACGCAATCACACTCAATTCTGTCGCCGCAAACGTTCGCCATGCCGACCATCAGATGCCGGTGACTGATCCGCATGTCCCATCTCACAGTTAATGGGAAACCTGACGTCGAACAATCAAGGACTTACGGAGCCTTGTCGCAAACTACCTGAGTCAAAATCTCGAAGTAAGTGAGTAAAAGGCGCGATCAGTCTCACAGTAAATGGGTACACAGAACTGGCGAGGGAAGAGCACTGGCAGTCGACGCCAGCCGCCGATCTCCAAGGCCCCTTACCGGCCATTTGTTGCCGTTTCCAGATTCAGCCCTTAGTGACTGAAGCGCGGTCTTAGGCGGACGTCAGCAACACGTAAAGCATTCTGCACATCAGAAGCTCCGTATCCGGCTCGATGAGGAATTCTGGCCGCATCAGTGCCATCGCTCGTGGCAAGGCCAGGATTGTGTGGAAGGCCATGAAGCGCGCCTTGGCCTTGTCGCGCACCAGTACCTCGTCGGGGAACCGTTCCATCAGGGCATCCGTCGCCATGGAGGTCCAGTACTGCTCAGGCTTGATGACGTCCAGACGCACCAGTTCGTCATACTGGGACGACTTCACGAGCAGTTCGCGATCGATCTGCACCCACTTGTGCAGCATCGGCAGGCCAATGCGCAGCAATAGCAGGATGCCATCAAACAACTTCGTGCCCGGCGGCAGACGCTGCAGATCCTCTACGAGCCTGCGCCTGGCCTCCGCGCGGAAGTCGTCGAAGATTGCGACGACCAGCGACTCCATCGTCGGGTAGTACTCGTAAATGGAGCTGACCGCCACGCCAGCGCGTACGGATAGCCGTTCCAGCGACAGCGCCTCTCGCCCTTCCTTCTCGAGAATCTCCCACCCGGCTGTCTTTAGGGCGTCGACGAGCTTGAGCGACCGCTCCTGTCTGGGCTGCTTGCGCGGCCTTGCCGGGACTTCGATGTGCAGGTGATCAGGCGCTGTGTGGTGCTTGCGGGACGACATTGTCGATCACCTCATCCAGTTCGTTTGGAATGGCCCGACGTGGCCAGCAAGCTAACCAGCTTGCTGCGGAATCAAGCCGCTCGTCCCCTCCCTTTCCGGATGTTCCGCCCGGGCGTTCATACGTTCCACGAAAATGCAGAGCCTGCGACCTTGCGCCGCATTTTTTCCCTTTAGTTTCAGTGAATTGGGTACTGAATACCGACCCGGAAACCCGGAGTCTGGGGACGCATTCGCGCTCCTATACTGGGCTTCCCATCAACGCTCACGCATGGCGAAAACATGTCCCTGGAAAGGAAGGTCGAGTTACTGCTGAACGATCCGTCAGCACTCGCGAACCACGATCTGCAAACGTGGCAGAACATGCCCCGAGACGAAGTCGATGAGATACAACTGGTGGCGCTGAAACAGCGATTCGCCCAATTGCGTGACCGTGTGCCGGTCCTGACGAAGCTTGCCGACGGCGAAGACTTGACCCGCATCGACAAGCTCGATGATGTGGTGCCGCTCTTGTTCGAGCACACGGTCTTCAAATCCTACCCACCATCGCTCCTCGAGAAACGAAACTTCAGCCAGATCAACAAGTGGCTGGGCAAGCTGATGACGCCCGAGATGGCGGCGCGCTTTGCTGCCGTGGACGTCAGCCATTGCCAGGGTCTGGACGACTGGTTCGCCACGCTCGACGCCGCCGTGCCAGAGATGCGCATCAGCCATACCTCAGGCACCTCGGGCACCGTGTCGTTCCTGCCGCAGGGCATTCGCGAGTGGGAAAAGGCATGCGACATCCGCAAGCTGTACATCCTGCGCATGGCCGGACCGGATACGCCCATGCCGGAAATGCACATCCCATATCCGTACTACCGCAACGGCTACCTGAGCCATGTGCGCGCGAACGACTTCCTGATTCGCGCGCTGCTGCCGGGCGAGGATCATTTCCACGCGGCCTACCCCGCAACCCTGTCGAGCGACATGCTCCACCTTGGCGCAAGACTACGCGCCGCGCACGCACGAGGCACGCTGGATCGCCTGGAGATCAACCCGGACCTGCTGGCGAAGAAGAAGGCCTTCGACACACTGCAGGCCGAGATGCCGGCCTACCTCGCCAGCTTCTTCCAGCGCATGGCCAAGGACCTGCGCGGCAAGCGCGTCTACATCGGCGCCACCTGGAACCTGCTGCACAACATGGCGAAGGCGGGGCTCGAACAGGGGCTGGAAGGTGTATTCCATCCCGACTCCTTCATTACCACGACCGGTGGCGCCAAGGGCGTGGTGCAGCCCGATGGCTGGCGCGAGGAGGTGATGCGCTTTACAGGCGTCAGCTACCTGAACGAAACCTACGCGATGTCGGAACTGGTCAGCGGGTCGAATCCACGCTGCGAACACGGCAATTTCCACTTCACGCACACCGTGATTCCGTTCGTTCTCGATCCGGAAACGGGCCAGCCGCTGCCGCGCAAGGGCCGGGTCACGGGCCGCGCCGCCTTCTTCGACCTTGGCGCCGAAGTCAAATGGGGGGGCTTCATCACCGGTGACGAGGTTACGGTCGAATGGGATAAGCCCTGCGCGTGCGGCCGTCCAAGCCGCTACGTCGTGAGCGGCAGCATCCAGCGATACAGCGACAAGAACGGCGGCGACGACAAGATCACGTGCGCGGCCACAGAAAGCTCGCACCGCGAGGCCATGGACTTCCTGAACACCGTAGAACAATGACAATGAACGAGAGGACCGACATCATGACTCACCCCATCGCGCCGATGGTCATTCGCGGCAACGTCATCACCGACAACCTCATCGAAGTGGGCGGCCGTGGCGGCGACCTGACGTTCCTGACGCCGGACGCGCACGCGTATCTCGACCAACTGCCGCTCGGGAATCCAGCGCGTCTTGCGGATCTCTATGAACTGACCTTCGGCGATATCCTTGACTACGCCGAGGCCCTCGGCGAGCGCCTCGATTTCGCCACCAATCAGTACCTGCAGGAAGCCTGCGCGCTGTCGTATCACACGTCGCCGGTCACGCCGACCATGATCAAGGGCACGTACATGGGCCTGCGCAATATGCTGTCGCGCGCGGCAATCACCGAAGCGGTGGAGAGCACGGTAGGCATCAAGTACCTCGAAGGCTGGGTCAAGCAAAAGCTGATCGACGGCACCGATCTGGAAGTGCGATGCTTCGGCGCACGCACGCTGCATATTGTCGCTGGCAACGCGGCCGGTCTTTCCCTGCTCACGATCATTCGCAACATGGTGATGCGCAGCGACGCGATTATCAAAGCGCCGTCCAACGACCCGTTCACCGCGCTGGCCATCGCGCGCACAATGATCGACATGGCGCCCGACCACCCGCTCACGCGGCACCTGAGCGTGGCCTACTGGAAAGGTGGCGACCAGGCTTTCGAGGAGCGCCTGTACCAGCCGCAGCATCTGGAGAAGATCGTCGCGTGGGGTGGCTACGCCTCGATGAAGCATGTGACCCGCTACGTCCAGCCGGGTCTGGAACTGATCTCGCTCGACCCGAAACGCAGCGCCAGCATCATCGGTCAGGACGCCTTCGCCAGCGAGCAAACCATGCGCGAGGCAGCGTTGCGCCTGGCCAGCGACATCGGCGCGCTGAACCAGAAAGGCTGCGTATGCGCCCGCGTGGCGTACGTGCAATGCGGCACCGATGAAGCTGGCCTGCGCAAGCTCAACACGTTCGGCCGCTACGTGTACGACGCCATGCTCGGCCTGCCCAACACGCTTTCCACCTCGCCCAGGCGCTACGATCCGGCGATCAAGGCGGAAGTCGATGCCTTGCGGCTCGATGACGAGTGGTACCAGGTCATCGGCGGCAAGGATGGCGAAGGCGCGATCATCTGCTCGCAGATTCCGGAGCCGGTCTCGTTTGCCACGCGGCTCGACGACCGCACCGCCAATCTGGTGCCGGTGGATACCCTCGACGAGGTGATGGCCGCCGTGGACGCGTACACGCAGACCGTCGGGGTCTACCCGGAAAGCATCAAGGACGAACTGAAGGACAAGCTGCCGTTGTATGGCGCCCAGCGCATTGTCTCGCTAGGCTACGCGGCCGTGATGAAGTGGGCCGCGCCACAGGATGCGATCGAACCGCTGCGCCGCATGGGCAAGTGGATCTCGAACCAGATCGCCGCACCGGAGACCGCGCCGGCGCCCTGGACGCGCCCGAGCATCGAAGCCTGATCGCTCGTCATCGTCGATTGAACCGCCAGCCCTCTCCCGAAGCGGGAGAGGGGACCAACCCATCCGTCACCCTCCACAACCAATCTCCCATGACCACCTGCAAAGCTTTCGGCGCCTGCGAGGCCCATGCCGCCCTTACGCCGATGCATATCGAACGCCGCGCCCTGCGCGCCGATGACGTCGCCATCGCCATCGACTACTGCGGCATCTGTCATTCGGACGCCCACGCCGTCAACAACGACTGGGGCACCACCGTCTACCCATGCGTGCCCGGCCACGAGATCGTCGGACACGTGACCGCCATCGGCCCACACGTCACGCGCTACAAGGTTGGCGACTGCGTGGCGGTCGGCTGCATGGTTGATAGCTGCCAGGATTGCCCATCGTGCGACCACGGCCACGAACAGAACTGTTCCAAGGGTCTTACCGCTACCTATAACGGCAAGGACCGTCATACCGGTGAGATTACATACGGCGGATACGCGGAAAGCATCGTCGTCCGCGAGAAGTTCGTGCTGCGCGTGCCGGCCGCGCTCGACATGAAGTACGCGAGCCCTCTGCTGTGCGCCGGCATCACGGTCTGGACGCCGCTACGCCGTCACGGCGTCGGCAAGGGATCGAAGGTGGCCGTGGTAGGCCTGGGCGGTCTGGGCCACATGGCTGTCAAGCTGGCCGTCGCGCTCGGCGCGGAAGTCACCGTAATCACCACGTCTGCCAGCAAGGCCGACGACGCGCGCGCGCTGGGCGCCACCGATGTGCTGCTGTCGAAGGACCCCAAGGCGATGCAGTCGGCGGGCAACCGCTACGACTTCATCCTCGACACCATTCCGACGAAGCACAACGTCAACCCTTACCTGATGCTGCTGGGGCGCAATGGCGTGCTGGTGCTGGTGGGCGCGCTGGAGCCGCTGGAACCGATCCATGGCGCGCTGCTGGTGGTGAATAACCGCTCGATCTCCGGATCGCTGATCGGTGGCCTGAACGACACGCAGGAACTGCTGGACTTCTGCGCCGAGCACGACGTACTGCCGAACTGCGAGATGATCGACGTGCGCGACATCAACACGGCATTCCAGCGCATGCAGGCCAACGACGTGAAGTACCGCTTCGTGATCGACATGGCGTCACTGCACGAGGTGGGTGTGAAGTAACCCGTTGCTTTACCGTCGCTTTACTCCCCTCTCCCGCAAGCGGGAGAGGGGAGCCGCATCAGGATACGTGCCGGCCCTTCCCCACCCAGTACTTGTCACGCACCTGCCGGCGCAGCACCTTGCCTACTACGCTGACCGGCAACGCCTCGACGAACGTGATCGACTTCGGTCCCTTGAAGCGGCCGAGGCGCGCCTTGACGAACTCGATCAGTTCCTCGGCGCTGACCTGCGCACCGCTCCGCAGCTGGACTTCGGCGTGGACCGCCTCGCCCCACTCCTCATGCGGCACGCCAACCGCAGCTGAATTCGACACGGCCGGATGCGCGTTCAGTGCCGCCTCCACCTCCACCGCGTAGACATTAAAGCCGCCGGTGATGATCATGTCCTTCTTGCGGTCGACCAGATAGACGAAACCATCCTGATCGATGTAGCCAAGGTCACCAGACTTCCAGAAACCATTCTCGAACTCCGCCGCAGTCGCTTCCGGGTTCTTGTAGTAACCGGAGATCACGCCACGGCTGCGGGCCCAGATCTCGCCGACTGTGCCGGGTTCCACATCATTGCCGTCCTGGCCGACGATCCGCACCTCCACGTTCGGCTGCAGACGCCCGGCGGAGCCAAGCTGTGCTTCGCTTGCGGTCAGGTGATCGGCCTTGCCGAGGATGCCAACCGATTGCAGGCTTTCGGTCGCCCCGTAGAACTGGATGAAGATATTGCCAAAGCGTTCCTGCGCGCGCCGGAGCTTGGCCGGGCTCATCGGTGCGCCGCCATAGGCGATGGTCTTCAGCGACGACAGATCGAAGTTGCTCGCTTCCGGCATGTCGAGCAGCCGGTAGATCAGCGTTGGCAGCAGCAGCGTCATTGTGATCTTCTCTGCTTCGATGTTCCGGCACATCAGCGCCAGGTCGGGCAGGTTCTGGGTCACGGTGCAGCCGCCACGGAAAAGCGTCGCCAGCACGCCGAAGCCGGAGCCGTGGCTGATCGGCGCCATATGGAGCATGCGGGTATCGGGTAACTGGAACTGGTCGGGCTCCACGAACATGGTGTCGCGGCAGGCCAGCCAGTTATCCATCGTGTACTGCGCGCACTTGCCTGCGCCCGTGGTGCCGCCGGTGAAGCGATAGACCAGTACATCCTTCTCCGCGTCGTTCTCGACGCCAGGATCGTGGTCACCCACACCTTCCATCAGCTCCCAGAAATCATGCAGGCCCTCACGCGGCGCGGCCGGCGGGTCCATGCACACCACGGTGGCACCGAGCGCACGCAGCGTGTCGTAGTAGCGGTCCAGCAGCGCGGTCTCGATAAAGACCACCTTCGGCTGGATGTACTCGGCCTGGCGGCGGTGTTCGTCGAATGAGTCCCGAAAGTTCGCGTAGGCCGCGGCAGCGTCGCCCTTGAGCGCCGTCCAGAAGTGGAGCAGCGACATGTTGTCGTTCTCGAGCACGCAGAGATAGATATCGCCACGACGCAGTTGCAGCCGCTCGCGCATCATATTGACGATGCGGTTGGTCAGCGAATGAAATTCGCGGTAGTTGTAGCGGCGATTGCGTTCGATGTTGACCAGCGCCTCCCTCTCGGCGAAGCGCGGGACCAGATTCCCGAAGAGGCGCGAGAAGTTCGTTTTCATCCTTAGTCTCCTCTACTGTCTACTTTCATGCCTGCCCCGTAGGCCGCAATGCCTCGGTACAGATCAGGTCTTCAATTCTTCAATAGGCAAGGGGAACCCCGACCCTGTGGCCGGGATTCCCCTCGGTACGGCTATTTTCCAGCCTGCCCGGCTCAGGCGGCCTTTGCGCGTTGCATCATGGCCGTGACGAAGGCATGTACCTGATGGTTCGCGTCCTCGCGGTAAGCGGAGGTGCCCCAGTCGGTAATCTGGGCAAAGTGCGCCGCCACGGCGTCCACCGACAATTCCTTGCCGGGAATGTACACCGGCGCGGTTTCCTCCATGCGGACGGCCGAGAACGCACCGCCGCTGGCGCCGAGGATGACCTTGCTCGGGGCATCCTCGCTCACCAGGAAGAGCGCCCCCGGCGTCACCTGCTCAGGCCCGGTCGCCTTCAGGATGTCTTCCGGCAGAATGTCTTCCGTCATGCGCGTGGCGGCCATCGGCGCCAGCGTGTTGATGCGGATGTCGTTCTTCTTGCCTTCGAGGACCAGCATGTTCATCAGGCCCACCACGGCCATCTTGGCAGCGCCGTAATTGGCCTGGCCGAAATTGCCGAACAGGCCGGCCGCCGAGGTGGTCATCAGCACGCGGCCATAGTTCTGCTCGCGCATGGTTTCCCACACCGCCTTGGTGCAGTAGACGGAACCCATCAGGTGCACGTCCACCACGGCGCGGAAATCAGCCATCTCCATCTTGGCGAAGGTCTTGTCGCGCAGGATGCCGGCGTTGTTGATCAGAATGTCGATACGGCCAAACTCCGCCTTAGCCTGCGCGACCATCGCGGTGACCTGCTCGAAGTCCGTGACGTTGGCGCCGTTGGCGATGGCCTGGCCACCAGCCTTGCGGATTTCCTCGACCACGCCCAGCGCGGCATCGGAAGAGCCGCCCGTGCCGTCGCGGCTGCCGCCGAAATCGTTGATCACGACCTTGGCGCCGAGGCGGGCCAGTTCCAGCGCGTGCACGCGGCCCAATCCGTTGCCGGCGCCGGTCACAATGGCCACACGGCCGTCAAATCGAATCGTCATGGTATTCCCCGAAATTGCTTGAGTGATGGAAGGCGTCGCGGGACCGGTCCATCGCCGGCACCCGCGCTGCCCTGGCTGTCACGTTACGCCGGTGGCGGACGCCCCTCACCTCCCCTTGTGGACGTGCGGGGCGATGCCATCAGAACAGGCGTTCGGCGCCCGGATAAAGCGGCGCTTCCTTCGCGAAGAAGCGGCGCACGGCCTCTGCGTTGTAGCTGCTGGCCGCGCACAGGCCCTGCACGGCGGTTTCCAGTTGCGTCATCGCGTTCCGGTCCGTCTCGAACGTGCGATTCATGATGCCCTTGGCCATGCCGAGCACGTGTGTCGGCGCGTTGTCAAAGCGGCGCGCGTACTCCACAGCGGTCTCGCGCAATCGCTCGGACGGCACCACCGCCTGCACTAGCCCGATCGACAGTGCCTCGTCGGCCAGGATGTCGCGCGCGGAGAAGACGATCTCCTTGGCGCGCACCAGGCCCACAAGCCGCGGCAGGATGTACATCAGCCCCAGGTCCGGCGCGAAGCCGATGCGCGGGAAGTTGGACACCAGCCGCGCCCGGTCGCTGGCGATGATGAAGTCCGCGCCCAGCGCCAGCGACAGCCCGGCGCCCACCGCGTAACCGTCCACGGCGGAGATCACCGGCTTCTCCAGATCCATCAGTTCGGCGTGCCAGCGGTGGGCGCCGAGCAGCGCATCGCGGACGAGGAACGGCATCTCGCCCTCGGCCTCACCACTGAGATCCGCGCCCGAGCAGAAATGGCCGCCCGCGCCGGTCAACACCACGGAACGGACCGAACGGTCCTCGCGCGCCCGCCGGATCGCGTCGGCCAGCAACTGCTTGGCTTCATCATCGAGCGCGTTCCGGCGCTGCGGGCGGTTGATCGTGATGACCGCGATCTTCCCGTCCATCTCGAACAGGACCTTGCTATCACTCATGTCTCTCTCCTTGAATGCCGGCGACGCTCAGGTGGCCCCGGCGTTGCACCAGTCGTCCAGCACCGATGCCGTGTCCTGTCCTCGCTGTGGAATCCACCCGGGCCGCGCCAGTGGCGTGCCCGAGAAGCGGGGCGCGGGATTGGCCTGCAGGACGCCATCGATCTCGCCATAGACCCCACGGGCCACCATGTGCGGATGGGCCGCCGCTTCATCCGGGTTCAGCACCGGCGCGAAGCAGGCATCGGTCCCCTCCAGCAGCGCGGACCATTCGTCGCGCGTTTTCATGGCGAACAGGGCGGCCAGACGCGCGTGCTGCGCCGGCCACTGTGTCTGGTCGTGCTGGGTGGAAAACGCCGGATCGTCGGTCAGACCGAGCTTTTGCAGCAGCAGCTTGTGAAAGCGCGGCTCGGCAGCGGCAATGGTCACGTAGTTGCCGTCGGCACAGCGGTAAGTGCGGTACCAGTGCGGGCCATCGAGCAGGCTGCTGCCGCGCTGGTTCCGGAACACACCGGCGGACTTCAGCCCCAACAGCAGATTCATCATGTGCGCGCTGCCGTCGACGATGGCCGCGTCGATCACCTGCCCCTTGCCGGTTTCGCGGGCACTCATGATGCCGGCCAGCAACCCCACCAGCAGATACATCGCGCCGCCGCCGATATCCCCAACCAGGCTCGGCGGTGACATCGGCGCCTCGCCAGGCTGGCCCGACCACCAGAGCGCGCCGGACAGCGCGACGTAGTTCAGGTCGTGCCCAGCAGCCTGCGCCAGTGGGCCGTCCTGCCCCCAGCCGGTCATGCGGCCGTACACGAGCTTCGGATTGCGCGCCAGACACACGTCCGGGCCCAGACCGAGCCGCTCCATGACGCCGGGACGCATGCCCTCGATCATCGCGTCGCACTGCTCCACCAGACGCAGCACGGTATCGATGCCGGCCTGGGTCTTCAGGTCGACGGCGATGGAACGCTTGCCACGGTTCTGGATCGCGTGCCGGCCGATATCGAGGTCTTCCGCGCCGGGCTGCAGCCGATCGACCAGCACGACATCGGCCCCCATGTCGGCCAGCGTCATGCCGCTGATCGGCGTGGGCCCGAGCCCGGCGATTTCCAGGATCCGCAGGCCCTGTAGCGGCCCGCTTCGTTTCGATGCCATGGCTGCCTCCGGTCTCATAGCTGGAACATCAGCTTGGCGATGATGCCGCGCTGCACTTCGCTGGTACCGCCATAGATGGTGGCGGCGCGGCGCAGGAACATGTCGTTGGCGATGCCACGCGCCAGGTCCTGCATCGGATACGCCTCTGCCGGCGGAGCGTCGTGCCAATGCGCGTATGCCACGGCGCCGTGGTCGCCCAGTGCTTCGGTCTGTGCCTCGGTGATGCGTTGCTGCAGTTCGGTAGCGCGCAGCTTCAGGATCGAACCCAACAGGTGCGATGCCGGGTGGTGCGCCATGTCGAGCTGCGCCACGCGCTGCACCAGCATCGCGATGGCTTCGAGGTCGGCGTCAAGCCGTGCCAGTCTCAGCGCGAACTCGGGACGGTCGATCAGCTTGCCGTCGCCAGCATCCAGCGTTGTCGCGATCCGGCGCAGCTCGCGCATGTAGCGCCTGAGGTCCGGCAGGTCGGCGGTGGTCGCATGCTCGTTGTTGAGCAGGTACTTGGTGATGTTCCAGCCCGCGCCCTCCTCGCCGATCAAGTTGCCCACCGGGACGCGCACATCCTCGAAGAAGGTCTCGTTCAGGTGGTGCGCGTCGTCGATGCTGCGGATCGGGCGCACGGTGATGCCCGGCGTCTTCATGTCTACCAGCAGGAAGCTGATCCCCGCCTGCTTCTTGCCGGACGAATCCGTCCGCACCAGCAGGAAGATCCAGTCCGCGTGATGGGCGTAGCTCGTCCAGATCTTCTGGCCGTTGACGACGTAATGATCTCCGTCGCGCACCGCGCGCGTCTTCAGCGAGGCGAGGTCGGACCCCGCGCCCGGCTCGGAGAAGCCCTGGCACCACAGCCGCTCGCCATTGAGGGCGGGGGCGAGGTGCTCGGCCTTCTGCGCGGGCGTGGCGAACGCGTTCAGCACCGGGCCGAGCATCTTCTGCACAAAGCCGTCCTGCGTTGGCACGCCGGCCCGCGTGCATTCGTCGTCGAACACCAGCGTCTGCGCCACCGACCAGCCAGTGCCGCCGTGCTCCACCGGCCAGTATGGCGCACCCCAGCCATGTGCGGCCAGCACCTTTTGCCAGCGCAGGATCTGTTCGCGCGGCGAGCGCGTGCAGCGCGGTTGCCCTTTCAGTTCCTGCGGCACGTTGTCCCGCAGGAACTGCCGGACCTCCTGGCGGAACGCCTCCAGACCCGGATCAGCTTGAAAGTCCATACGTGGCTCCGTCAGGCATTCCGGTACATGGTGACGACTGCTGCGCCACCGATACCGACGTTGTGCTGCAGCGCCACACGAGCACCCTCCACCTGGCGCCGATCGGCCTGGCCGCGCAGCTGCATCACCAGCTCCGTGCACTGGGCCAGCCCGGTCGCGCCGATCGGGTGGCCCTTCGACAGCAGACCGCCAGACGGGTTAACCACGAACCTGCCGCCATAAGTGTTGTCGCCATCGTCAACGAACTTCGCCGCGCCGCCTTCCGGGCACAGACCGAGTGCTTCGTAGGTCAACAGTTCGTTCTGGGCGAAGCAGTCGTGCAGCTCGACCACGTCGACGTCTTCTGCGCCAATGCCGGCCATCGCATAGACTTTGTCGGCCGCCGAGCGCGACATGCCGAAGCCGGCCAGATGACGCAGGTCGCCGGATTTGAACGTTTCCACACCATCGGTGGTAAGCGCCTGACCGGCAATCCACACGCGGCTGTTCAGGCCGTGCTTCTTCGCGTAGTCCTCGCTGCACAGCACGGCGGCGGCAGCGCCGCAGGTCGGCGGGCACGCCATCGAACGCGTCATGACGCCCGGCCACATCACCTTCTCGGCCATCACCTCTTCCGGCGTCACCACCGTGCGGAACACCGCCATCGGGTTATTGGCCGCATGGCGGCTGGCCTTGGCGCGGATCTTGGCGAACGTCTCCAGCGGCGTGCCGAAGCGTTTCATGTGGTCGAGTCCGGCGGCGCCGAACAGTTGCAGCGCGGGCGGCACACCTTCCGGCACCACGCTCTCGCAGGCCTGGTTGAACCGCTCCAGAGGCGCCGGACGGTCGGTGTAAATCGTGCCCAGCGCGCCTGGGTTCATCTGCTCGAAGCCAAACGCGAGCACGATATCGGCCATGCCGCTGGCGATGGCCTGGTTGGCCAGATACAGCGCCGTGGAGCCGCTGGCGCAATTGTTGTGCACATTGATGACCGGAATGCCCGTCATGCCGATGTCGTACAGCACACGCTGCCCGCTGGTGGAATCGCCGAAGACATAGCTGGCGAACGCCTGCTGGACCGACTCGTAGCCCACCCCGGCATCGGCCAGCGCCAGCCGCACCGCCTGGGCGCCCATGATCGTGTAGGGATCGCTCTGGCCCGGCTTCTTGAACGGGATCATGCCCACACCGGCAACGACGACTTTTTGCGTCATGACTTTCTCCTTGAGTAATTGGAATAAACAGGGACGGGAACGTGGGGCGTCCCGTCAGAACAGACGTTCGGTGCCCGGGAAGATTGGCGCTTCCTTCGAGAAGAAGCGGCGTACCGCTTCCGCGTTGTACTGGCTGGCCGCGCACAGGCCCTGCACCGCGGCCTCCTGCTGCAGCAGCGCCTGCCGGTCGGTCTCGAAGGTACGGTTCATGATGTGCTTGGCCATGCCCAGCACGCGGGTCGGCGCGTTTTCGAAACGCCGCGCGAACGCAATGGCCGCGTCACGCAGGTCATCGGCCCGCACTACGGTCTCGGCGAGACCAATGGCCACGGCTTCGTCGGCGCGGATTTCGCGCGCGGAGAACACGATCTCCTTGGCACGCACCAGCCCAACGCGGCGCGGCAGCACGTACATCAGCGCGAGGTCGGGGACAAATCCCACGCGGGCGAAGCTCGATACGAAGCGCGCGCGGTCGCTGGCAATGACGAAGTCCGCCGCCAGTGCCACCGAGAGCCCGGCGCCCGTGGCAAAACCGTCCACGGCGGAGATGACCGGCATCTCCAGATCGCACAGCGCGGCAAACCATGTGTGATGGTTCTGCAGCAGGTCACGCACGTAGAAGCCGCGCTCGGCCTGCGCGTCGCCGTCTCCCAGATCGGCGCCCGCGCAGAAGTTGCCGCCTGCGCCAGTCAGCACGACGGCGGTCACCGAGCGGTCCTGCCGGATGCTCCGGACGATGCGGTCCATCGCCGCCATGATTGTGTCGTCGAGCGCGTTGCGCCGCTGCGGCCGGTTCAGCGTGATGACCGCCGTGCCGCCGATCCTTTCCAGTACCACCGAGTTCTCGGACATGCTGGCTCCCCTCCGGCAAGTTGTTCTGATGTTCTGAAGTGCTGTACTGCGGGAACCATCTTAGAGAGCAGCAAACCGGGTCCGCCCCTCCCTTTTTTGCCGTCGGCAAGGCCCGGACGGCGATACCCCATCGGGAAGTGATGGGAAGTCTGCAACGCATGGCGTTGGAACGTCCCCCGCCATCCAGGGAGGGGCGCCCGCGAAGCCGGCTGGCTATCGTGCAACGGGCAAGCGCATCCACACCAACCTGGAGGAACCCCCATGAACTTCGCCGACTACCAGTACATCTCGTTCGCCCGGCGCGGCCGCGTACTGGAGATCACCCTGAATCGCCCCGAACAGCTCAACGCCTTCAACGCCGGGCTACACGCCGAAATGGCGCGCGTCTTCATCGACGCCAACAACGACCCGGAATCCGAGGTCATCGTGCTGACCGGCGCCGGACGCGCGTTCTCGGCCGGGGGCGACCTTGAAGCCGTGAAGTCGGATTTCGACAATCCGGCAGCCTTCCGCGTGACCGCGCGCGAAGGCAAGCAGATCGTGTTCGCCCAGCTCGACTGCGAAAAGCCGATCATCGCCAAGGTCAATGGCCCGGCAATCGGCCTGGGCTGCAGCATCGCCCTGTTCTGCGACGTGATCTTCGCGGCGGACACCGCGAAGTTCGCCGATCCGCATGTCAACGTCGGTCTGGTGGCCGGCGATGGCGGCGCCATCATCTGGCCGCAGCTCATCGGCTATGCCCGCGCCAAGGAATACCTGCTGACTGGCGACGCGATCACTGCCACGGAAGCGGCACGCATCGGCCTGATCAACCATGCCGTGCCGTCCGCCGAGCTGGACGCGCGTGTCGACCAGTTCGCCGACCGGCTGGCCAATGGCGCCACCAACGCCATCCGCTGGACCAAGGTGGCCACCAACATCGGTCTCAAGCAGATCGCGCATTCAGTCATGGATACGTGTATGTCGTACGAATGGCTGGCCAGCAAGACCGACGACCATCGCGAAGCAGTCAGCGCCTTGCTGGAAAAGCGCAAGCCGGCGTTCACCGGCAAGTAACGGCTCCCTTAAGATGGAGGTGCAACGATGTACGGAGTGAGCGATATCCAGCGCATCGACTTCACCGGCAAGCGAGTGCTGGTGACAGGCGGCGCCAGCGGCATCGGCGCGGCGGTGGCGGCATTCTTCGTGGAAGCGGGCGCGGTGGTCTGCGCCTCCGACCTGAATGAAGTTCACCGTTCGGATGGACCGCAGATGCTGCACGGCGACGTGTCTTCCGAGGCCGACGTCGAACGGATCACCGCCGAGGCCATCGCCCATATGGGGCGCATCGACGTTCTGGTCAACAACGCCGGCGTGCTGGAGTCCGCCGCGCGCACGGACCGGCAGTCTCTGGCGACGTGGCAACGCACTATCGACATCAACCTGACGGGCACATGGCTGATGTCCAGGGCCGTCGGTGCGCACATGCTGGCGACCGGTGGCGGCGCGATCATCAACATCGCGTCGATCTATGGTCTCGGCGGCGGCCCCGGCATCGCGGCCTACACGGCATCCAAGGCCGGAGTGGTGATGCTGACGCGCTCGCTGGCTTGCGAGTGGGCGCAGAAGGGCATTCGTGTGAACGGCGTTGCGCCCGCGATCATCCGGACACCGCCACTCGACGCCATGACCCGCGAAGGCCGGCTCGATGTCACGTCGCTCGAGCGCCGCACGCCGATGGGGCGGCTCGGCCATCCCCGCGAGGTGGCGCAGGCGGTGGCCTTTCTGGCTTCGGACTGGGCGTCGTACGTGACCGGCGTCACGCTGCCTGTGGACGGTGGATGGACGGCCTTTGGCGCGGATGGGAATGCGTCGAAGGGCGGATGATCTGCCGCTAGCTTGCTCCAAGCTCCCCCCTCCCATTTCATGGGAGAGGGGCGTAACGCGATCGCCCTACGTTGTCAGCCCGCCATCCACCATGTAGTGCGCCCCGGTCACAAACGACGCCTTTTCCGAGCACAGCCACACCACCAACTCAGCCACCTCGTCCGGCGTGGCGGCGCGGCGCAGCGCGGTGGCCGCCAGCAGCGCCGCTGACGCACCAGGCGCGGAGCCGGCGGCGATCTCGTCCGCCATGGCGGTGCTGGTCACGCCGGGACAAATGGCATTGATCCGCACACCGTGTTTGCCATACTCCCTGGCGGCCGAACGCGTCAGCCCGATCACGCCGTGCTTGGAGGCCGAATATGCGGCGCTATACGGCGCGCCCTTCACACCGGCGACCGATGACGTATTGACGATCACGCCACCGCGCGCCTTCATGGCCCGCAGCTCATGCACCATGCACTGGAACACGCCAGTCAGATTGACGCCGATGACCTTGTGCCAGTTCTCGAGCCCCTGGTCCTCGGTGCGCGAAACCGGTCCCGAAACACCGGCATTGTTGAAGGCGATATCGAGCGATCCAAAGCGGTCGAGCGCAACGCCGACCATCGCCGCGCAGTCGTCATCACGGCTCACGTCCACGCGCTGGAAGCACGCGTCGCCACCGGCCCGCCCGATCTCCGCCACGACACCCTGCCCCGCTTCCACTGACCAATCCGCCACGACGACGCTCGCGCCGGCCCGGGCGAACTGAATGGCGGCAGCGCGACCGATTCCCGCGGCACCCCCCGTCACGATGGCAACCTTGCCTTGCAGATCAAACATGATGCGTTCCAGATAAATAAAACGCCGCCCTCGCCGTGCGCGACGGGGGCGGCGGATGGTCAGGACACGTTACGCGGACTCTGTCTGCATGCCGTTGGCCGCGCTGCGTCGGGCAGTCGCGCTATTGATGATCAGCGCCGCCGAGGACAGCAGCACGAACACCATCACCACCGTGAACACGGCGGGCAGGCTGAAGCCGTCGCGCAGCATGTACGCGCCGACCATCGGTCCGACGATGCCGCCGAACCGGCCAATGCCGTGCATCCATGAGATGCCAGTGGAACGGCCGCTTGCGGGATAGAACGCCGCCGCGAGCGAGCCCATCGACATCAGCGCGCCACTCAGGCCAATGCCGCCTGCGAACACGCACACCGCCACCCAGGCCAGGTCCCCCCGCTGCTGCCCGACCAGCCAGATGCCGATGCCGCCCAGCGCATAGGCCAGGGCCACCACGGTGTACTTATCGAAGCGGTCCATCAGCCAGCCGAACAAGAACGTGCCGACGATGCCGCCGACGGTCAGCAGCACAGTGATGAGCTGCGAGTTCCGCAGCGAGGCCCCCATGTCCTGCACCAGCGTCGGCAGCCAGCCGACCAACAGGTAGTAGGCGAACGTGCCAAAGAAGTAAGCGGCCCACAGCAGAACGCTACCGGTGCGGAACTGCTTTGACAGCACCACGGCGACACCTTGCTTGCCGGCATCCTGCGCCTCCGGCAGCACGAAACGCGTATCGTCATCGATCGCGGCATTGGGTGCAATCCGACGCAGCACGGCGGCAATCCGATGCCCCGGGTAGCCCTTCTGCACCATGAAGTGCAGCGGCTGCGGCATCGCGGCAAGCATGAACACGGCCAGCACGATCGGCAGCACGCCGCCAATCAGGAAGACGCTGGTCCATCCGTGCGTGGGCACCATCGCCGCCGCCGTCAATCCACAGGCCGAGGCGCCGATCAGGGCGCCTACCGCGATCGCATTGACGAGGAACGCGCTCATGCGCCTTGGCGCGTACTCGTACATCAACGTGGCGGCGCCGGGAACCGCCGCGCCTACGCCAATGCCCGTGAAGAAGCGCCAGACGCCGAGCGACACGAGCGAGTTGGCCGTCATGGTGCCGAGGCTGCAGACGCCGAACAGCAGCATGGAGCCGATGATCACCGTCTTCGGGCTGGTGCGATGGTAGAGCGGGCCGGCGAGCAGCGCGCCGAGTGCCAGGCCCAGTACACCAACGCTCAGCACCGGGCCGAACGCTGCCTTGTTCACTCCCCACTCGCGCACCAGAACCGGCACAACAAAGCCAATGGCCAGGCCGTCATAGGCATCGATGGCAATCAGCAGGAAGCATGTGACCAGGATCTTCCACTGATATCGTGAGAACCGGTGTTCGTTGATGAACTGCTGCACGTCCAGCGTGCGGGACACACTCGTCATTTCGTCTCCTCAGCATTGTTGTGAGAGTCGTGCGCCGGGGGGCCGGCGCCGGTCCATGGCGCGCCCGGAAACCCGAGCAACTTGCCACTGGACGCGTTTGACGATACGCACCGCGATTGCGGTGCTCCCCTCCATATATGGGAGGGGGAACACTGCCGAGTGAGCCGATATGGCTCCAAATGCAAACGGGGCCGGGAAATGCGTGCCCTCCCGCATCCTTCCGGCCCCGCTCACGCGCCACCTCTGCCAATGCCGCGGCAGACGTGGGCATCCCTCCTTATGCCAGCCCGAAGATGCCGACGTGTTCGGTCGATTCCTCCACACGCCACAGCCCACCGCCGTTGCCTTGCAGCGCGATACGCGCGCCCTCGACCTGGCGCTTGCCGCAGTTGCCGCGAAGCTGCTCGACCAGTTCGAAGATCTGGCCCAGTCCCGTCGCACCAATCGGATGGCCCTTGGACTCCAGGCCGCCAGACGGATTCACCGGCAGCCGGCCACCGAGTGTGGTTTCGCCGCGCTCCGCCATTTCGCCGCTTGCACCAGGCTCGCACAGACCCAGCGATTCGATCGAGAGCAACTCGCCAATAGCGGTGGCGTCATGAATCTCCGCCACGTCGACATCCTTCGGCGAAATGCCGGCCTGCTCGAATGCCGCCTTGCCAGCCAGGTGAGTGCAGCCCTGATCGAATGCATCCGCTGCGCGAGCGGAGGCCGAACGCACCACGCTCGCCAGCACCTTGACCGCGCGCTTGCGGTCGAAACCGTATTTCTTCAGCGCCGATTCCGTGCAGATGATGGTTGCCGCCGCGCCGTCAGAAATCGGCGAGCACATCGGCAGCGTGATCGGATACGTGATCGGAGGCGCGGCCAGCACCTCCTCGATGCTGATCGGGTTGCGATACTGCGAGCGTTCGTTGTGCACCGAGTGCCCGTGGTTCTTCGACGACACCGCCGCAAGCTGGCGCTGGGTGATGCCGAAGCGTTCCATCAGGCCGCCGCGTCCCAGTGCCGCGTACACGTCCATGAACGGGCTGTACGGCTTCTCCGACTGCGAGCCCGGCGGCGGCACGATGCCCTTGCCCATCGCCGCCAGGTAGTTCCGGTTCTCGTCGAAGGTTTCGATGTCCCAGGCCGACTCGAACGCCGAGAACATCTTGGCCTTGTCGCTGTAGAACATCTTCTCCGCGCCCACGGCGATCGCTACGTCGGCGGCGCCGCCGCGCAGTTGCGTCACTGCCAGATTGAAGGCGTGACTCGACGAGGCGCAAGCGCCCTCGATATTGAAGATGGGGATGCTGTCGAAGCCGAGCGGCAGCAGCGCCACCTGGCCACGGATCATGTGCTGGCCATCAAAATGGCCCTGCGTGCAGTTGCCGTAGAACGCAGCCTGCACCCACTTGCGATCGCAACCCGCGTCCTTCAGCGCGTCTTCCACGGCCCAGGCGGTCAGTTGCTTGACGGTCTTGTCTGCATGTCGGCCGAACGGCGTCATGCCGACGCCAACGATATAGATGTTCTCCATGTCTCCTTACTCCAATGCTGTAGATACTTGAGATGATTGGGGGGGCTTGAGGTGCTTGGGGGTATCTGACCCGGTCAATAACCCTTGAACTCGGGCGTGCGCTTCTCCGCGAACGCGCGCAGGCCTTCGGCGATGTCGTACGAACGCTGGTGGTTACGCAACTCCAGCAGTTCGTGGCGCAGCGCATCGGCCTGTGGCTTGTCGGCCGCTTCATCGGCCACCTTCTTCATCTTGCGCAGCACCAGCGGGCTCTTCTTCGCCAGCTTGTCGCCGATGGCCTGCACACGGTCCACGAGTTCCTCGTCGGCCACCACCTCGGCCACCAGGCCGTACTGCTTCATGTCGGCCGCAGGCAGCGAATCGCCCGTGTAAAGCAGGTATTTGGCGATGTTCTGCGGGATCTTGCGCGGCAGGATGGCGGCACCGCCACCGCCGGGGAACACGCCGAAGTTCGAGTGGGCATCGCCAAAGCGCGCGCTCTGGGCGGCAATCACAAAATCGCACGCCAGCACGGTTTCCAGCCCGCCCGCAATGGCGAGGCCGTTGACGGCAGCAATAGTGGGCTTCGGGAACGCGCGCAGGGTGTCGAAGAACGCGACCAGCGTGTCCAGCAGGTCCGGCTCGCCGGGGCCCGGAGTGCCCCCTGCCTTCAGGTCGGCACCGGCGCAGAAGGCGGGACCGGTGGCGGTCACCGCCACCACGCGCACGGCTTCATCCTGCTGCCACGCGCGCAGTTGCGCGGCCATTGCCAGCGCCATGTCCTTGCTGATCGCATTGCGGGCCTCGGGGCGCATCAGGGTGATCCAGCCAACCTGACCCTTCACCGCAAAAGTTACGGGTTCGCTCATGTCTTCTCCTTGTTCCAATGTGCTATTGCCGACAGCATTTCTGGTTGGAAGCAAGGTACGTCAGCGGCATGGTTGCCTGCCCCTCCCCTTGCGGACGTGAGCAGCGACATATGCCGGATATCGCACGTAGTCGCGCATACCCGGTAACACCCCCATTCCCAAAACGGGTGGCGGGTCGCCATAATGTGCTGTCACTCATGTGCCATCACTACGCCCCTGGCTGGTACCCCTACGCCGGTGTCAAAGGCGAATCCCTCCTGGCAAGCATCCACGATGAATTCCGACAACCTCCTGGTGGCGACTAAGTTCTCCCCACCGCGCATCAGCCCTCGCCACATTCCGCGTGAGCATTTGCTCGCCCGTCTGCGCGATACGAAGGACTGCACTGTCACCCTGCTCACCGGCGGCGCTGGCTTCGGCAAGACCATCCTGCTCGCGCAGTGGCGACAGGAGCTGATGCGCGCCGGCATCGACGTGGCGTGGCTGTCGCTCAGTCATGACGACAGGCAGTTTTCGAGTTTCTGTACCTATCTGATGACGGCGTTCCAGCGTCTGGGCATGCGCGCTGACTACGTGGTGCCCGATGCCGCAGGCAGCGAGCAGTCGATGGAGGCACTGGTGGCCGTGGCGACCAGTGCCCTCGAGGAAGTCGAGCGCGAGCTGTACCTGCTGATCGACGACTACCAGTACGCGGAGGCACCTGCCGCTCACCGCCTGATGCAGAAGCTGCTCGATCACTGCCCCGCCAACCTGCATTTCGTGATCGCGTCGCGCACCATGCCGCCGCTTAGCCTGGGTCGGCTGCGCATGCAGGGTCAGGTGTCCGAGATCGACTTCGCAGACCTGCCGTTCGGCCTCGATGAAACGCGCGTGTTCTTCGACCAGAGCCTCAGCACGCTGAAGCTGACGGCAGACGAAGTGCGCCTGATCCACGATCTGACCAACGGCTGGCCGGCATGCCTGCAACCGGTGGCGACGATGCTGCGTATCCGGCCTGGCAAGCGGACCAACCTGCGCTCGCTACTCTGGAAATCGGCGGACCTGCAGTCCTATCTCGCAGAGGATGTGGTGGCGTACCTGCCGCCGGCACTGACGGCATTCATGGAGAAACTGTCTGTCTTTCGCCGCTTCAATGCTGGCCTGGCGGAGGCCGTCACGGAAAACCCCGATGCGGCGGATCTCATCAAGCGCGCCGAGGACGAGAACCTGCTGATCTATCGTGTGGAGACCGACGATCCGTCGCCGTGGTACCGCTTTCATCCACTGTTCGGCGAGTTCCTCGCCCAGCGCCTTGCCCAACAGGGCAAGGAGGCAGTGGAAGCCGTGCACCGCCGCGCGAGCTGCTGGTTTGCCGCGCAGGACCTGCTTGTGGAAGCCGTGCGCCACGCCAGCCTGGGCGGTGACCTGGACTTCGCCGCCGATGCGATGGAGCAAGCCGCCACCCGCTCGACCTGGAGCATGTCGTACATCGGCCCGTTGCTGTACATGATCGATCGCCTGCCACAGGAAACGCTGTTCTCGCATCCGCGCCTGTTCTTCCTAGGCTGCATGGCCCATGCCTTCACCGGCCGGGCCGATAAGGCCGAACGCTGGCTGGAACAGATCCGTCGCACGGAAGCCGCCAAGATTCCGGCCATTTCGTCGAAGTTTCCGATCATCGACTCTTCCGTGGCCGTGGAGCGCGACGATCTGCAGCGCGTGATCGAGGTGCTGGAGCCGCTGTGCAACGCGCCGATGGAGAACGCGTCGCTGCGCTACGCGTGCCTGGTTGGGCTTGCGGTTGCCTATCTCGCCGTCGGCCGACTGGACGACACGCGTGAGCTGTTCGACGCCAACCCTATCGCCCCCGAGGACCGCGACAACGATATGGCGATGGTCTTCGAAAGCCGCCGCGCGCAGACCTGCCTGTTCGCGGGCGACGTGCGGGAAGCCGAACGGCTGGGCGCGAGCACGCTGGCCCGCGCGGAGGCCAGGTACGGCCGCGCATCGCTGCCGGCCAACCTGTGCGCGGATACCCTCGCCTTCGCCAGCTACGAGCTCGACCACATCGACGATGCGCGCGAGGCGCTCGCCAACCGTGCCGGGATGATGCAATCGTCGTGGCCCGACGTGATGACACAGTCGTCGATCTGCCGTGCGCGACTCGACTTCCTGCAGGACGCGCCGGAGACCGCCCTCGCCTTCCTCGAGGCACAGGCCGCGCACTTCCATCTGCTTGGCCTTGATCGTGCGCTGGCGTACATGCTGGCCGAGCAGATCCGCATCCTGCTGACCACCGGTGAGCAGCGCCGCGCCAGGGAACTGGCAACGCGGCTCGAAGGGCTGCGCCACACGCATGAGAACGGCACCGGGGCATTTGTCCAGATCCCAGCCATCGCGGCGCTGGTCCGCGCACGTCTGGCGCTGGCCGACTCCAATCCGCGTGACGCGCTGGCGGCGCTGGCCGAGGTGAGACGCTTCGGCGAGAAGTATGGCCGTGGCCAGACGCTGGTGGTGGCCGACCTGCTGGCTGCCGTGGCGCATGATGGACTTCAGCAGCACGACCAAACGACACGCTGCCTGACCGATGCGGTCACGCTTGCCGCAAAGCTCGGGCTGGTCCGGACGCTGCTCGACACCAAGGAGCAGACAGCCGGATTACTCGCCGGGCTTCAGGATGCCGACAGCCTGCCAGAGCCGGAGGCACGCTACCTCGCCGATATCCTGGCGAGGATGACGCCGGGCGCGGCGCGTCCGGAACCCGCACCAGTGAGCGCCGTGGCAAGCGCCGCCACCCGTATCGCGCCAGATGCCGAACGGGGCCCGCTCACGCCACGCGAACTGGAGATCCTCACGCTGATCGCCGAGGCGATGTCGAACAAGCGAATCGCGCTGACGCTCAACATCACGTTCGGCACGGTGAAATGGAATGTGAAGAACATCCTGGCCAAGCTGGGCGTATCAAGCCGCTATGACGCGATCGCGCTGGCCCGGCAACGTGGGCTTCTGAAGTAGCCATCCATGAAAAAAGGGCCAGCTCGTGGCTGGCCCCTCTCCCTTATCACCGGGCAACGGTCAGATGCCGACCGCCCCGGCTCCCCCTCCGATCGTTCCGCCTCAGCGCGCGCCCAGCGCACGCGAAATGATGACCTTCTGGATGTGGCTGGTGCCCTCGTAGATCTTGGTCACGCGGGCGTCCCGGTAGTACCGCTCGACCGGGAAGTCGGTCAGGTAGCCATAGCCGCCGTGGATCTGGATCGCGTCCGAGCACACCTTCTCGGCGATCTCGCTGGCGAACAGCTTTGCCATCGACGCCTCTTTCGCACAGGGAACGCCCGCGGCTTGCAGGCGTGCGGCATGCAGCGTGAACTGGCGCGCCACTTCCACCTGGGTGGCCATGTCCGCCAGATCAAACGCCACGCCCTGCAGGTTGATGATCGGCCGCCCATAGGCCTCACGTTCGTTTGCGTACTGGACGGCCGCCTCGAGCGCGGCGCGGGCAACGCCGCAAGCCACCGCCGCAATACCGATACGGCCTTCGGACAGCATGCTCATCACGCGCTTGTACCCGGCGCCCTCCTCGCCCAGCAGATTTTCGGCGGGCACGCGATGGTCATCGAGCTGGATCGCGGCGACCTGCGCCGAGCGTTGACCGAGCTTGTCCTCGACGCGCGTCACGATGTAACCGGGTTCACGCGGATCGACGATGAACAGGCTCGGCCCCTTCTTGCCTTCCGGCGTCTCGGTGACTGCCGCGATAGCAAGGCCGACGCCGGCCTCGTTGCCGTTCGAGATGAACTGCTTGCTGCCGTTCAACACATAGTGATTGCCATCGCGTCGCGCCGTGGTGCGGAAGGCCCCGGTATCCGAGCCCGCCTGCGGCTCGGTCAGCAGGCCCGCGACGATGGTCTCGCCGGACGCCATGCCGGGCAGGTACTTGCGCTTCTGTGCCTCGGTGCCGGCATGCACCACCGCGCCTGCCAGCCCGTTGTGGACGTGCAGGATGGTGGCAAAGCCCGCGTCGGCAGCAGCGAATTCCTCGATGGCCAGGCAGTACTCCGGGAAGGTGGCAGCGGAGCCGCCGTACTCTTCGGGAACGTGCATGCCGAGAAAGCCGAGTTCGCCTACGGCCTTCAATTCGCTGCGCGGCCACGCACCGCTGCGATCGCGCTCGGCGGCGGTGGCGGCAACGACTTCCTGCGCCACCTTGCGGGCAGCATCGCGGATCATGACTTCCTGCTCGCTCAGGAGCACGGCGGATGTATCGCTCATTTCTCTTTCTCCTTGGTTCGTTTCAGTCGTTCTGGCTGTCTCAGGCAAACGCGCGCACGATCGACTCGGCCACGCACACGGGCTTGTCGCCGCCTTCCATCTCGACTGTCATCTCGTAGGTCAGTTGCGCACCGTTGTTGTCCAGCGGCTCGAACCTCAGCAGTTTGAAGTGCGCACGCAGCCGACTGTTGACCGGTACCGGCTTCAGGAAGCGCACGCGATTCAGGCCGTAGTTGACGCCCATCCTGATGTCGCGAATCGCAAAGGCTCGCGTGGTGAAGACCGGCAACAGGCTCAGGGTCAGGAAGCCATGGGCGATCGGCGCGCCGAACGGACCCTTGGCGGCGCGCTCCGGGTCCACGTGAATCCATTGGTGATCGCCGGTAGCGTCGGCGAACATCTGGATGCGCTGCTGATCGATGATGACCCAGTCGCTGGTGCCAACCACCTCGCCAATCAGGGACTGCATCTGGGCCAATGTTTCGTAGGTCTTCATGGTGTCGTTCATTCCGAATGTGGGTGATGGCTCGGATATCGCTCAGGCAGCGATTTCTAGCGGTTCGGTGTCAGGTTCGGCGCGAAGTTCGGTCTGCAGCGCAGTGGCGCAGGCTGCTTCGTGCGCATCGCTGCCACCGAGCAGCGCGTCCGCCACCACTGCGTGCTTGTAGTAATGGCCAACCGAGTACTCCTCGGTCATGCCAATGCCGCCGTGGAGCTGGATGCCTTGGCCGCAGATGAACTTCGCCGTGCGGCAAATCAGCATCTTGGCCGCCGACAGCGCCTTCAACTGCTTCGGTGCATCGTCATTGGCCAGCGAGGCCAGTGCAGCGTGCAGCATCGATCGCGCCACTTCCAGTTCCGCGGCCATGTCGGCCATGCGGTGCTGCAGGACTTGAAAGGTGCCGATTGGCGCGCCGAACTGCTGCCGCGTTTTCAGATACTCGGCAGTCATTTCGATGGTCTTCTCCATCGCGCCGATCAGATCGGCGCAGAGCGCGACCGTGCCCGCGGCCAGACCGGCCCGGAGCGCCCGTAGCCCCTGTCCCGGCTCACCCAGTACGGCGTCGGCCCGGACCTGGACGGCATCGAATGTCAGTGCCTCGACCCAGCTTCCGTCATGCAATGGCAACGCCCGACGGCTCAAACCCTGGGTATCGGCATCCACCAGCAGCAGCGTGACGCCCGGCGTGTCGGGGATCTGGGCCGAAACGATGAACAGTGATGCGCCGACGGCGCCCTGCACGAGCGACTTGCATCCATGCAGCACATAGCCGTCGCCGTCGCGTTCCGCACGCAGGCCCACCGGCTCCGGCATGCCACGCGATGCGGGTTCGCTGTACGCCAGCGCGATACGCAGCGCACCGGCGCCAACCAGCGGCAACAGGTACGCCTTCTGCGCTTCGGTGCCGCCGGCCACCAGCGTCTGCGCGGCCAGTACGGCGCAGCCGAGGTAAGGCTCGACGACCAGCCCGCGCCCGAGCTCCTGCGCAATGATCGCGGTGTCGAGCAGTGATCCGCCGAGGCCGCCGTAGGCCTCCGGCAGCGCGGCCATCAGCCAGCCGTTCTCCGCGAACGTGCTCCAGTTGGCCGCGATGCCGCTGCCGCCCGCCGTCAGCAGCGCGGCGCGCGCATCAAAGCTGTACTCCCGCTCGATGAAGCGGCGGACGCTGTCCTGCAACAGTCGCTGTTCCGAATTCAGTTCGAAATCCATGCTGTCTCCTATTCCCTGATCCTGGCGATCGCCTGCGCCAGGACGGCGCTCGGTGCCATGTGTGAGGCTCATCTTAGTGAGGCGCCGCGTGTTGCTCCCCCCCCTTTCTTGCAGGGGAGGCGCATCCGGGATGGATTCGTGTTGGCCGCTCCCAGCCACTCCCCCTCTCCACGGGAGAGGGGCAATCCGGAAATCGGCGCTCCTACACTGGGTCGGACCCAATCCCAACAAGAGCGCCACGGAGACAACGATGAAGATGGACTTTGCCCGCGTCATGGGGCAGGCCGCCACGCAGTTCGCCGACAAGGAAGCCCTCGTAAATATCGAGCGCAACCGGCGATACACCTTCCGCGAGCTGCACCGGCTGACCAACCTTATTGCCAACATGATGCGCAGTCGGCTTGGCTTGCGCCGTGGCGATGTCGCGCTCTGCATCCTGGAAAACGACAATCTCTCGTTGCTGCATGCGTGGACCGCCTTCAAGGGCGATTCCGCCTTGGCCCATACCAACATCCGCGATGCGTTCGACGAGCACCGCTGGCAGGTCGAGTTCATCCGACCCAAGGTCGTCTTCATCGAGACTGCGCTGCTGGATCGCTACGGCGACATGCTGTGCGAGCACGGCGCAACCGTGGTCTGCATGGACCCGATCCCGGCGCCGCGCGAGGGCATCCACTACTTCTGGGATCTTCTGGAAGGGGTATCCGATGGGGAACCCGGCATCCAGTCGGACACCTGCTCGGACGTCCTGATCTACCGCTTCACCGGCGGCACCACCGGCAGGAGCAAGTGCGCCCAGTACACCATCGACAACTGGCTCGCGGCACGCGACACGATGTATGCCGATGAAGAGCAAGGCGTGGCGCTGAACCGCAATACGCGCTACCTCCACATCGCGCCAGTTAGCCACGGCTCCGGCCTTTCGTTCCTGCCCACGATGTTCCGCGGTGGCTGCACCTTGACGCAGAACGCCGCCGACCTCAAGGCGTGGTGCCGCAATGTCGAAGCCGAAAGAGTCACCACTACGCTGATGGTGCCAACGCTGGTGAACTGGCTGCTGGATCTGCCCGAAGCCTCGCGGCATGATCTTTCCAGCCTGCGCACGCTCTATTACGGTGCGGCCCCGATGAGCCCCGCCAAGCTGGCCCAGGCGCAACAGCGTTTCGGCAACATTTTTTTCCAGCTCTATGGCGCCACCGAGTGCGCACAGGCGGTTTGCACGCTGACACCGTCCGACCACCTGACCGCGGTGGAGACCGGCCGGCTCGCGTCCGCCGGCAGACCGACCATCGGCATCGAACTGCGGATCGTCGACACCGATGGCAACGATGTTCCACCTGGCACCACCGGCGAACTCTGGCTGCGCGGGCGCGGCACGATCAGCGGCTACCACGCCAACCCGGAAGGCACCGCGGCCGAGTTCCACGACGGATTCTGGAAATCGGGCGATCTAGGTTACGTCGACGACGCGGGCTACGTGTTCATCGTCGACCGCAAGAAGGACGTGATCATCACTGGCGGCTTCAACGTGTATGCCGTCGAGGTCGAGGCATCGCTCAACGCGCACCCCGCCGTTTCCATGTCCGCGGTGGTCGGCGTGCCCAATGACAAATGGGGCGAAGCCGTGCACGCGGAGGTAGTACTGAAGTCCGACGCGTCGGTTGATCCGCAAGCGCTGATCGAACACGTCAAGGAAAAGCTCGGCCGCTTCAAGGCGCCCAAGACTGTGGCGGTGGTCGAGGCCCTGCCCGTCAGTGCGGTCGGCAAGGTCCTGCGTCGGCACGTTCGCGAGAAGTACTGGAAGGATCAGTCCCGCCGCGTGTCCTGACTTTCGCGGGCATGCGGACGCGATTCTTGCGCCCGCATGCCCGCACCTGTTCCACGTGTTGTCTCCACGTTGACTTGCCAGTGTTTGGCCCTCCGGCTTCGAGCCGGAGTTTTCTTTTGCGGATTTGCGGAATCTGTTTGGGGAGGTAGCCGGGCAATTCCGCGGCCCACCCGCACTGGGCTCGGGCCGGGGCGTCCCCGCCTGGTGACAGGCGCCGGCAGGGCTAACGGGATCGGGCCCCGTGCCGGGAGGCGGAAGGGAGCATCGCGCGGAGATCGAGTTCACAACGGGCAAGCTGCAGCAGCAGGCCGTGCCGCGTATCGATCGATGCGCCGGTTGCCGGCAACCGCGAAAGCTGCTGCATCAGCACCTCGCGCCACTGCCGCAACGCCGGTGCCACGCGTAACGGATCGCCTCCGGCGTCAGCCGACGCGGCGAACCTCGCCGGGGCAAGGGGTTCCGGTGTCATGTCGGCAGTGCCGCTTCGGTGGGCATCGATGTCGCCGGTGGCACCTCGATCGCCGCAACGGCCCGATACCACGCCACGCCAGCATCATCGATACGCACATCGATATCGCCAAGCACCTGGAGGTAGTTGAGATAGGCGACGGTCTCGCCCGTGGCTAGTGCGTACTGGAGCGCATCGTTTGCCGCCACGGGCGCAGCAAACAGAACGCCGAACAGGTCGATCGCGCGCCGGGGCTCTCCCAACGCGTTGCGCAACCGCGCCCGGTCGCGCCAGAGCGACTGCTCGAACCGGTCGAGGCGCGCGTGCAGGCCTTCGAACGGATCATTGTGTGCCGGCAGTACCAGCACATCGTCCGGGACCAGCCTGCGGAAGCGGGAGAGCGATGCCTGCCAGCCGGCGAACGGATTCGCCTCGGGCTCCATCGGATGCACCGATACGTTGGGCGATATGCGCGGCAGAATCTGGTCGCCGGCAATCAGTACCGCCAGTTCATGCGAGTAGAGACAGGCGTGTTCAGGCGTATGGCCTTGCCCGGTCAGTACCTGCCACGTGTGGGCACCAATCCGCAGCGTCTCGCCATCGTTCAGACGTCGGTAGCTGCGCGGCAGGCGCGAGATCATGCGCCCCGCGCGCCCGAATCGCTGGCGATAGCCGTCGAGCGCGCCATCGTCCCAACCGGCGCGGCGATAGAAGTCGAGGCCTTCGCGCGGTACCTCCTGTCCGGTCTCTGCAACGGTGGCAAGGCTGTGCAGGTACTCCAGCCGCGTCATCCAGAGCGGGCAACCGAATCGTTCCGTGAGCCAGCCCGCCATGCCGACGTGATCCGGATGCTGATGCGTGACCAGCACCCGTGTGACCGGCCGGCCGCCCAGCGGGCCTTCCAGCAGCATCTGCCAGGCCTCCACGGACTGCGGGGTATGGACGCCTGTATCCACGATCGCCCAGCCCTCGCCGTCCTCGATAGCCCAGACGTTGATATGCGACAGCGCATTGGGCAGCGGCAGACGCATCCATAACACGCCGGGCGCGATCTCGAACGCCTGCCCTGGCGCGGGCGCCTCGCCGCATGGATAGTGCAGCCTCGCGGCCGGCCTGCTGTGATGGTGTGAATCTGGTCGATACATGGGGGACTCCGTGGCCGACCGTTGCCGGCCGTCATTCTCTGCTTGTCATGCCACTGTAGTCACGCAACCCGCCCCCTCGCCCCTCCCCTGAAGACAGGGGCCACTACTGCCCGGTGGCCGGAAGCGGATCGGCCCGCCATGGATGTCCGACGCCGGCAACACACTGGTGAATTCCCTCATGCGCCAGGCACGGCCGCGGCGGGACCACCAAGTGCCGCATCAGGGCGTGGTTTCGGGACGGTGTGCGCATCCGCGATGGCACCCTCCCTACCCCTCCCCCCCCCATTTTGATAGGCGAAGCAGGGGGGTGCCGTCTCTACTGTCGAGACGCGCAGGTCCTCCGGCCGCAGGATCTGCCGCGCAGCACAGCAGCATCGAGGGCCGACAACAGACAGCCCCAAACGTGGGCGTCACAAATCAAGAAGGCAGAGGAGACCTCAAAGCATGAAGAAATCACTTGTCGTACTGGCTGCACTCAGTGCAATGACCAGCGCGGCGCACGCGCAGTCCAGTGTCACGCTGTACGGCGTCATCGACCTCGGCGTCGAGTACATCAACCGGGTCGCCACGGCGCCGACGTCAGCATCGCAGACACTCGCAGGCGTTCCGCCGGCAGGTAGCCGCGTCGACATGCCTGGCACGGGCGGCTTGTCCGCATCGCGCTGGGGCCTGCGCGGTTCGGAAGACCTGGGCGGCGGCCTGAAGGCCATCTTCACGCTCGAGAGCCAGTTCAGTCCCGATACCGGTGCGTTCGCCGGCAACACCGGCATCTTCAATCGCCAGGCCTATCTCGGCCTGAGCAACCAGTATGGCAAGGTGACGTTCGGCAAGCAGTATTCGAGTCTTGCCGAAGGCATGCTGAACTTCTCGCCCACGCGCGCCGCGCCGGCGTATGAGCCGGGCGTCTGGTGGTTGGGCATCAACTACCGGCCCGCCAACACGGTCAAGTACACGGGCAACTTCGGGCCAGTGTCCGCCGCTGCCCACTACTCGTTCGGCACCGGCGTGGGCCTGACATCGCTGAGCCCCAGCGGCATTCTCTATGGCAGCGGCCTCGGTGAAACGCCGGGCGCCCCGCGCGACAACACGGCATGGGGTGGCTCGCTGGTCTACCTCGACGAACGCTTCGGCCTGGGCGTCGGCTACGACCAGTGGAATCCGGCTGGCTCGATCGGCGTCACCGGCAAAGTCCGCAAGGCAGCGATTGCCGGCAGCTATGCCAACGGCCCGATGAAGGTCATGGCAGGCTACCGTTGGGGCGACCAGACCTACGCCAACGGCAACACCGCCATGCGTGACGATTACTGGTTCGCTGGTGTCAGCTACCGCATCAACGCCGCACTCGACTTGCAGCTTGCGTACTTCTACACGAACATCAAGCAGCTTGCCCTCTCCAACAGCAGCGTGCCGACCAACCCGGCCAACCCGCAGCAGGTCAGCTTCGTGGCCGACTACGCGCTGAGCAAACGCACCGACATCTACTTCACCACCGCGTGGGTGCACAACGGGGCGCTGGCCAACGACGGCCCGTTCACCGGCTACCTGTTCAACTATCCACAGGCCCCCGGCCAGAAGAACATGGTCGGCGTGATGAGTGGCATTCGCCACATCTTCTGACGCTGGAGGTATCAGTACACGCATCAGATGCCGCGGCACGATTCGAACGTTTCACGCTTCGTGCCGCGGCCAACATCAGGGCTCGTCGTGTCTGGCACATCATCGCCCGCCGCGCCGTGCCACCCCGCTGTTTTCGCATCCACACACTACTGTCAAGCTGAGTACCATGCCTGTCCTTCGCAACTCCCCCACATCGTCCAGCCGGCAAACCGGCGCGTCCACGCCTGCCCGCGTGGCGGTCTGGCTGGCGGCCTTCATCCTCGCGCATGGCAGTGCCGTAGCGCAGGTCGCACCAAAGCCCGCGACGGCCGCCACGCGCGCGGCCAATGCCGCCGTGCTCAAGGAGTTGCCGTTCCAGGACAGGCAGGAGTTTGAGGATGCCCAACGCGGCCTGATTGCCGCGCCGGATCTGGCCGAGATGCGCGCCGCCCACGGTAACGTCGGCACCAGCCTGGCCACCCTGCGCGCGCAGGTCGTCGGCAAGAATGCCCCCGATACCGTGAACCCGAGCCTGTGGCGCAACTCCCAGCTTCTGGCGAACTACGGGCTCTACAAGGTTACGGATCGCATCTACCAGGTCCGCAGCCTCGACCTGGCCAACATGACGTTCATCCAGGGCGATACCGGCTGGATCGTGATGGACACTCTGAGCTACTCGGAAACGGCGCGCGCCGCGTACGATCTCGTGACCAAACATCTTGGCCAGCGCCCCATCGTCGCAGTGGTGTTCAGCCACTCGCACGGCGACCACTACGCCGGCATCCGAGGGATCGTGACCGACGCGGACATCCAGTCCGGCAAGGTGCGCATCATCGCGCCGGAAGGCTTCATGGAAGAGGCTGTCAGCGAGAACGTGATCGCCGGCAACGCCATGAGCCGCCGCGCGGTCTACATGGGCGGCGCGCCGCTGCCCGTCAATCCGCAGGGCCGTCTGGCGGCTGGTCTGGGCGTCTTTGCCGCCCCCGGCACCATGTCGCTGGTGCCACCCACCGACACGATCTCGAAAGACGGTCAGGAACTGGTCATCGATGGGGTGAAGATGATGTTCCAGCTCACGCCTGGCACCGAAGCACCCGCCGAGATGAATACGTGGTTCCCGCAGTTCAAGGCAATGTGGATGGCCGAGAACACGACCAACACGCTGCATAACCTTCTGACGCTGCGCGGTGCGCAGGTCCGCGATGCGCTCAAGTGGGTGGACGGCATCAATGCCACGATCACCAGCTACGGCAAGGACATCGAGGTCAAGTTCCAGTCTCACCACTGGCCGATGTGGGGCCACGACCGCATCATCGACTACTTCGAGAAGCAGCGCGACGCATACCGCTACATCCACGACCAGTCGGTGCGCCTGATGAACGAGGGATACGTCGGCACGGAGATCGCCGAAGCCGTCAAGCTGCCGCCCGAACTGGCGCAATACTGGCCGAACCGCGGTTACTGGGGCACCGTCAAGCACAACACGCGAGCGGTCTACCAGCGTTACCTTGGCTGGTACGACAGCAACCCGTCCTCGCTCGATCCGCTGCCGCCCACACAGGCCGCGAAGAAGTACGTCGAGTACATGGGCGGCGAGGCGGCGATCCTGGCACGTGCCCACGCGGATTTCGACAAGGGTGAGTACCGCTGGCTTGCTGAGGCGCTACGGCAGGTGGTCTTTGCCAACCCCGGGAACAAGGAAGCGCGCGAGCTGCTGGCCGACACGTATGAACAGCTCGGCTACCAGGCCGAAGCCCCGTCGTGGCGCGCCGAGTATCTGCAAGGTGCGAACGAACTGCGCAACGGCGTGCCGAACATCCGCCGCATGCAGTCCGCCAGCCCCGACGTGGTCCGCGCGATGGCGCCCGAAATGCTGTTCAGCTACATGGCCGTGCGGCTGAACGGGCCGAAGGCAGCCGGCAAGCACCTCGTGCTGAATGTGGTCCTGACCGACGTGGACCAGCAGTACACGCTTGAGGTCAAGCACGGAGTGCTCAACCATTTCGCCAACGCGACACCCAGGGCGGACGCCACCATCAAGCTCAGCAAGGCCGTACTGGCGCGTTTGCAGCAAGCCGGGCCCACGAGCATCGAGCAAGCCATCGCAGCTGGCGAACTGCGCATCGAGGGCAAGCAGGAGGTGTTCGGCCAGCTACTGGGCATGCTCGATACATTCCCGACCTGGTTCAACATCGTGACGCCCAATCCTGAGCCAGCCTAGATCGCCGGGGGAGCCCAAGAAGGCGTCCCGCTACCCGCGTTTTCCGAACCAGCCCCCCTCCGTTCACGCAGCCGGCATGAAGTCAGTTGAGTCGACAGTGCCGAGCAGCAGATTGCACACGACCGGCTCGCCGGTCGTTGTCTGCTCCCCTGGATCTGTTGCTGCCTCAGGTAGCATAGGGCGTTGTAAGCCCGCTGCGCCTCAAGCTCCACATACCACTGGGCGATCGTCCGCGTCCCAAGCATTTACAGCCCTTCGAACTATCGCATCGGACGTCGCAGATGGGTCGGCTACAGCCGGTTGCTCCGCCTTCGATCGTGAGTCATATGCCGCCGTCACCGGTCGTGGCGGAAGCCCAGAGCTGATGCCGGTGGTAGACGCTGGCTGGCCCCACCGAACTTCTACTCGCACCGGTACTTTGATACCTGGGCACCAGCTCGTTGCACGGCCTCCGATGCTTGTTGGATCTGTGCCGAATCTCGGCTAAGCATTGCCCGCTCAGAATTGGCAACGGCAGCCTGGTAGGACTGGCGAAGGGACGGACAGATGATGCTCGACGTAAGCCTCGCCTGCCCTTTCGGGTCGAAAATGGAAGATGGTTCAGCGCGATACTCGGCGTTTCGTTGACCGATGGATTTGCTTACCGTCTCAGTTCTTGCGTCGCTCTGACACGGGCCATCCTGCAACGTGAGCCGTGCAGCCTCTTGCATAAGGCCAACATGCGCGGATACTTTGCCGTTGCGATATTTGTCATGGCCACGAATGCTGCGGGACAGACCATTTATCAATGTCGAAATGCTGCGGGACACGTCCCCAAGCATGCCCCTACTGCGATAGCCCGGTTCGCATCGTCAACAACAGGGAGATCTACGGCGCATCGTACGGAGAATGGCCGTGGTCATACGCATGCACACATTGCGATGCCTATGTGGGCATGCACCCGTTCACCGCCACGCCGCTTGGGACTCTAGCCAACAAAGCACTCCGGAACGCGCGGAACAAAGCGAAGGCGCCTTTTGATCTGCTTTGGAAGCCGAGCACGAAGAAACGCTCTGCGGCATATCAAACGCTTGCCGCTCATCTGGCCATCGATATTGAACAATGCCATTTCGGCCTCTTCGACGAGGCGACTTGCGACAAGGCGTGGCGATGGGCGCTTGAACAGGCCGCCACGCCAGAGTCAGCGCACGATCGTGGGAGTGCTGCGGCGAGGCGCGGCATCCCGATCTCCGAGTGCCCGTTTCAGAACATTGAATTGGCCTCTGCATGGCGCAAGGGTTGGAAAGCACTGCCACTATGGTCGTCTGAGATATCGGACTAGCGCCCACAGGAGCGCTATACAGCGTTAGCGCCTCAACTTATTGGCCGCCCACGCAAGACGCCTGTTCCCGCCTCCAAAGCACGGCATGCTTCCCGATCTACGACGGATTGTCTTACGTCCTGACGAGATTTGGCGCCTAATCGCAGGCAATTTGAGTGACAGGTGGGTACACAGCGGGGGAGGGAAACTGAGTGCTGTAAGCCGGCGTCCGCAAGGGAATGACACTCTCCTTTTCGGTCAAGCTACGGGGCCGGCCTGGGATTCCAAAGTCCCCTCCCGGCCAGGAGCAGCCATTGGGGAACTGTTGCGGCTATGTCCCCTTCGGAGAAGCCGCTAGAACAATGGGGATGTCCCCTCGACCCGCTGGATTCCGAGCGTCGCCCTCGTTGTGCGGCTCCCACACCCCTCGTCGTCGCAAACCTCACGCTCTCGCATTTTTGATACATTTCATCGCGCCCCTCCTGCGATACCCCAAATCAAAGGGCTCCAGAAAAGCTTGGCTGAAAACGCTGCAGTAGCGCTTCGCCAAAAACAATCCTACATATTCGGATGCGCTTCTCAAAATGGTTCGTAGCCACCGTGGCTGCCGCAGTTGCCTCGTTTTCACACTCAGGTCAGGACGAGAAGGCTTGGAAAGTCGCTGTCTCCAAGGACTCAGCGGGGAGCGCACGTCGCATTATTCGCTATCGAGATGAGTTGCCTGACTGGGTTCGCAGGTCATCCTTCGGCGCGCTTGTCGTAATTTCATGGCCAGTCGCCAATCAGCGCGGCATGCCAACGAAGAGCGAATCTCAACTTCACTACGCATTCGAGGACGGCCTGCAGGCGGCTGAAGAAAGCGAGCGATCTGGCGTACTTGCCGCCGTGGCTACCGGGGAAGGGAAAGTGAAATGGTACTACCTTGCCCGTTCGCACGACCTTTTCATGCGCGTCCTCAACAAGGCTCTAGATGGCAAGTCGCGCTTGCCTATCGCCATTTCGCTGGACCAGGACCCGGAGTGGTCTACATATCGAAGCATCACAGGAAAGCAATAGTGTGCATGCCCCTGGTCGTCGCCCACCGGCCATAAGCGGTCATTGAAGCGGACCGCGCCGTTGCCTGATTCGCAGCGGTTGCGGCTATTCGAAGCTTCAGATCGAACGTTTGCTCGATGGCCAAAGAGGACGTGAGTGAGTCGGCTTGGCTATGAACCGGCAATATCATATGGCCCGATGCGCCAAACACATCGAGGGCGGGTAATCCGAGTCGTGAGTACATCCGAGCGTGGCTCCGCGGGTCGTCGCTATGTGCGGACCCCAGCCGCTTGATGGCGCAAACATGGTGTTCGACGGTCGCCCATTCCAGTCGTCCGGTTCGATCAGGGTGCGTCCTCAGGGGCAATGCGTAGTTGGTGAAGACTCCTGGGGGCCCACGTAGTACTCCTCGTCCGTTACTCGCTCCATCCAGATGACGTTCTTGCCGTCGAGCGCCTCCTGGATGGCGATGTGCGTCATCGAAGTGGTCGCCGACGCGCCGTGCCAATGCTTGTGACCCGGCGGGCACCAGATAACGTCGCCAGCGCGGATTTCGACGATGGGTTCGCCCTCGCATTGGGTCCACCCGCAGCCCGCGGTCACGATGAGGGTCTGACCCAGAGGATGGGTGTGCCAGTTGCTGCGAGCGCCCGGCTCGAAGGTGACGCTCGCGCAGGATACACGCGCCGGAGCCGGTGGTGCGTTCAGGGGATCGATACGAACGGTGCCCGTGAAGTATTCGGCTTGGGCCTTCACGGAAGGCTGAGAGCCCGCGCGCTTGAGTTCCATGGTGGGTTCCTTGAATGCGTTGACAATTCATGTCTCGCAGTGCGCTCAAATGCTCACTGCTGCTGGTTGCCAGCCAAGTGCTTTTCGAGCGCGGACGCTAAGCGCTGGCTTGCCTGCGCCTCCCCCCGCGCAGCGAGATCGTGGCCAAACTGCTTGAGTTGGTCCGCGGTCAGGCCCACGTTGATGCTGATGCGTATGTGAGCCAGCAACTGCGACTCGACGCCCGACAGTGCAGACAGGATGGCGACGGTCGCGAGCTCGCGACTCTGCCAGTCGAGGTTGTCTCGAGCGAAGATGTCGCCGAACAAGTGCGCCTTTAGGAAGTAGTCGATCGCCGGCGCGAAGTCGAAGAGCGGCCCGCCCACGGGCGCCCCCGACAGCTTGGTCTGGTTTGCGGTGCCGACCTCAAGGAGCGCCTTGCCAGTCGGTACCTTGCCGGGCTGGCGACCCGGAGCGTCCATGATGCCCTTGGCTCGCCGGTCCTCGACGACCTTCATGAGCTCGCCCAGCGCATTGAGCGCGCGTGGGAAGCCTGCATACGCGTAGAGCTGGACAAGCATTTCCTTGACCTCGCTGATGGACAGTCCGGCATCCAGTCCCTTGCGCAGTGCGCTGTTCAGGCGAGCGATGTCGCCCACCGCGGCATTGCCTGCGATAGGGCCGATGGTGAGCTGGGTAACTGTCAGCGCGGTCATATAAGGTTCCTTGAAGTCGGTTTTGGAGAACGCCGGAGATGCCGCCAACGCCGCTGCAGCAATCAGAAGATGCCTGCGAGGGGCGTCGGGCGGCTCAGTGGCCGAGGTACTGCTCATCGCTGACCTTCCCCATCCAGTTGACGTTCTTGCCGTCGACCATGCCCGTGACGGCGATATGTGTCATCGACGACCCTGGAGCGGCTCCGTGCCAGTGCTTGACGCCAGGCGGACACCACACGACGTTCCCGACATGAAGTTCCCGGATGGGCTGGTTCCACTCCTGCGTGAGGCCAACGCCTTCTGTGACGATGAGGTACTGGCCAGTGGGGTGGGTATGCCACGCTGAGCGCGCGCCCGGCGAAAAAGTCACCCGTCCTGCTGACACGTTGATGTCGCCGGTCGCAGGGAAAACAGGCTCGATTCGGACTTGACCGGTGAAGTAGGCAGCGGGGCCGGCAGACGAGCCCGACGCGCCGATGGTCGAAACCTGCTGCCCTGTAGACGTGACATCGGCGGCGCAGACGCGAGCCGCAGCCAGTAGGCACGTCGCGGCAAAATGAGTCTTTAACATCGAGTTCTCTGAAGTGATGCGACCGTCAGGCCGAAATGGAATAAGAGAGCGCGCCGAGCGAAGCTCTTACGGAACTCGTGCCGTCCGTGACCTCGATGACAACTCCACGTAGGGATGAGTCGACTAGGGCAACCAGCACCTCAGCGACAAGCTCGGCTGCTTGCTCCTGGCGGCGAACCAGCGCGACGACACTCTTGCCTGCCTCCAGCAGCGTCTGCACAACCAGGCTGCCCGTGCCACCGGTGGCGCCGATGACGAAGACCCGATCCATCGTCAGAAGGGCTTGTAGCCAGGCCGCTTGTAAAGCTGGCCCATGTTGGGCTCGATTTCCGGTCGGTAGACATCAGCCATCCAGCGAGACGACGACACTTCCTCGATCGCAACCGACACTGATTCGTTGGCCGTGCCGATGCTTTCGATGAGCGCCTTGGTGATGCGGTCGGCCAAGCCCCGCTTCTTATCCTCACTGGGGCCGGGAAACATCTTGATGACAACGTGGGGCATGGACAGTCTCCTTACTTGCGTTGGAGAAATCGTAGTCCTCGCACGTTCATCGAAAAAGATGGTTCTGTCGCTTTCACTTATGGCCTGGTTCGATAAATCTACCAGCCCGAGAGGCCCGCCGTGTCTTCATTCCTTCTGACGGAGCGCATCAATGACAAGCTGCAGCGCTCGCGAGCTCTGCCGGCGGCTCGGGTAATAGGCGTGATGCCCAGGGTAGGTCGGACACCAGTCCTCGAGGACGCGGCGCAGCTTTCCCTGCTGTACCAGTGGCGCCGCGATGTCGTAGGGTACATAGGCCAGACCCAAGCCTAGCGCGGCGGTCTCGAGCGCCTGGTAGGTATTCGTCACGACAACTTGCCCCTCGACCTTGGCCTGGATGGTCTCGCTGTCGCGCTGAAGTTCCCACGTCAGCAGACTTCCATGCGTCGGCAGCCGCATGTTGATGCACTTGTGGGCGACCAAGTCCTGGGGTGCCTTCGGCGCGACGTGCCGCTTGAGGTACGCCGGCGAGCTCACCACGGCCATCTGCCGGTCAGGACTGATGCGCACAGCAGTCATGTCCTTTGCCACCTGGTCGCCAAAGCGCACGCCGATGTCGTAACGGTCGGCCACGATGTCTCGAAGGCCATAGTCAATCGAGACCTCCACGTGGATGTCGGGATACTGCACCAGCGTCTTAGCCAGCTTCGGCCAAATGACGGTGTTGGCCGCATAGTCCGTGGCAGTGATGCGGATGGTGCCAGCCGGGCTGTCGCGCAGGTCGCTCAACGCGGACAACTCGGCTTCAATCTCTTCGAAGTGCGGAGACAGGTTTCGAAGTAGCCGTTCGCCGGCTTCGGTCGGTGAAACGCTGCGCGTCGTCCGAGTCAGCAGGCGTACGCCCATTCGGGCTTCCAACGATTTGACCGTGTGGCTCAGTGTCGACTGTGAGATGCGGAGCTGGGCCGCCGCCCGCGTGAAGCTGCGCTCCCGGGCCACGGCCATGAACGCGAGGATGTCGTGAAGGTTCTCGCGCGGCATTCTTCGCTCCAGTCGATAAGTCCAAGCGAATTCTCCCACCTAGTCACGGCAATGGGCAAAGCCTAAATTTCAGGCTGCCCCAGTTACCAAGCCTGCCATGTCGCTGCTACAAACCGCCAATCCGCCCACCGGGGAGCCCTCGTTCTTCTCGGTCGTCGGGCCCGTCATCAGCGTCGTCTTCATCGGATTTCTCATCGTCGGCTTCGCAATGCCTGTGCTTCCCCTGCACGTGCACGACGGGCTGGGCATGAGTTCGTTCGTGGTCGGTCTGGTCGCAGGCAGCCAGTTTGTTGCCTCGCTCCTGTCCCGCGTCGTCGCAGGCCAGTTCTCTGATTCCCGCGGGCCCAAGCGCGCTGTCGCCATAGGCCTCATCGGCGCAACTTTCTCCGGCGGCCTGTACCTGCTGTCCCTCGCCTTCAGAGAGACGCCGGTGATGTCAGTTGGCGTTCTGCTCGTCGGGCGCGCGCTGCTGGGAGCAGCCGAAAGCTTCATCATCACCGGCGCTCTGGGCTGGGGCTTCGGCCTGGCAGGGGTGACCCATACCGGCAAGGTCATCGCTTGGGTGGGTTCGGCGATGTTCGCGGCGTTCGCCGTCGGCGCACCGATGGGCAACGTGCTCTACGCGAGCTTCGGCTTCTTCGGGGTAGCCGTAGCAACGCTGGCGATGCCGCTGGCCACCCTCGTCATGCTCACGCGCGCTCCAACGGTTCCCGCCAGGCAGGCGAAGAAGGCCTCCGCCTCGCGGGTGCTCTCGTCCACCCTTCTGCCGGGCGCTGGTCTTGCCGCAAGCAGCCTTGGCTTCGGCGCCATCACCGCGTTCGTCTCGCTTCTTTACATGCACAACGGCTGGAGTGCTGGCTGGCAGGCGTTCTCGGTATTTGCCGTGGCCCTCATTCTGATGCGTGCGCTATTCGGCCACCTACCGGACAAGCTGGGCGGCCCCAAGGTCGCCATGGTGAGCATCCTCATCGAAGGCGCTGGCCAACTGCTGCTCTGGATGGCGTCCTCGGCCACGGTCGCGCTCCTTGGCGCTGCGCTCACGGGCCTCGGCTACGCGCTCGTCTACCCGGCGTTCGGCACGGAGGTCGTGCGCAAGGCGCCGCCGGATAGCAAGGGCCTGGCTATGGGTAGCTACACCGCCTGCCTCGATCTCACGCTCGGAGTTGGCAGCCCGCTCCTCGGCGTCGTCGGCGGCCACGCCGGCCTGCCGAGCGTGTTCCTCGTTAGCGCCGGTGCCGCTGTGGTCGGCGCAGGCATCGCTCTCTGGATGGCCGCACGAACTGCACCCGCCCGCTGACCCAACCCTTTTTGCAGCACGGGCATCTTTCACCACTAGATTGGGAGAACATCATGATTGGAATCGAGAACAAGGTTGTCGTTATCACGGGCGCAAGCTCGGGTCTCGGCGAGGCAACCGCGCGGGTCCTCGCCGCAGCAGGTGCCAGGGTTGTCCTCGGCGCTCGACGCGTCGACCGACTGGAAGCGCTGGCGGCCGAGCTCGGCATCAGCAAGGACGCGGTCCTGAAGACGGACGTCACAGACCGCAGCCAGGTGCAGAGGCTGGTCGAGCGCGCGACGAGCCTGCATGGCCGACTCGACGTGCTCCTGAACAACGCGGGCCTCATGCCCAGCTCGATGCTTGAACGGCTGCACGTGGACGAATGGGAGCGGATGGTCGACGTCAACATCAAGGGCGTCCTCTTCGGCATCGCCGCGGCACTGCCAGTGATGACGGAGCAGAAGGCGGGGCACATCATCAACGTGTCATCGGTGGCCGGCCACAAGGTCGGTCCCGGCGGCACTGTCTACGCGGCGACCAAGCACGCCGTGCGAGTCATCTCCGAGGGTCTGCGCCAGGAGGTCAAGCCGTACAACATCCGCACGACCATCCTCTCGCCCGGCGCCGTAGCCACCGAGCTCACGCAAACCATCACCGATCCGGACATCGCTGCGGGGATGGCCAAGACCTACGCGAACGCCATCAGTTCGGACGCCTTCGCCCGGGCCGTTGTATTCGCGATGAGCCAACCGGAGGACGTGGACATCAACGAAATCTTGTTCCGACCAACCAATCAAGCCTATTGATCCAAGCCCCCGTCGGGGACGGCAGTTTGCGGTGGTCAAATGCTCTTCTGGCTTGTCGATCAGACTCGATCACGCGCTTGTTGCCGTCAAGCAATCCTGGACGGCGGTTGCTGAGGTCAGCCGAAAAGCGGTCCGCCGGTGTCCTGCCACCAAGGCCGAATCCAGCCAAGCGACGTTCGGATGCGAGCCTCTGGAAAGCATCTTCCGGCCAAGCCCCTCATTCCAACTCGTCGAAGTCTTCCGGCGTTAGCCTGAGAGAGTCCGCGCGTACGTTTTCCTCGAGGTGATCGACTGATCGAGTGTCGGGGATGGGCAGTATGATTGGTGACTTCGCGCGTAGCCACGCGATGGACAGGGCCGGATGTGTGACGCCATCGCGACTCAAGTCGACCTCCGCTCCACAATCCTGAATCCCACATCCACCACCGGCGCCGGCACCGTCTCGCCCCGGCAGCGCCACAGCAGCAAATTGGCCGCCAGCGTGCCGATGCCGGCGCCGTCGACCTGTACCGTGGTGAGCGACGGCGACATGTCCGCCGCAAAGTCGGCGTCGCCGAAGCCGCAGATCGCCAGATCTTCGGGTACGCGCAGGCCGCGCGACCTCGCCTCTTCCATCACGCCTTGCGCAAGCTGATCCGAGCTGCAGAAGATCGCCTGGATGGTTGGGTCCTGCTCGAGTAAATCGCTCAATGCCTTGCGCCCGAGGCCCAGGCTGCTTGGGGCGGGTACACGGGCCGTTGGCACATCATGGCCGAGCGTCGAAATAAAGCCCTCGTGGCGTACGGCCGCGCGCTGATCGTCGCCGGTGGCGATGCCAAAACGGCGCCAGCCTTTGGCCAAAAAGTAGCCGGCCACCGCGCTGCCCACCTTCAGATGCGAAAAGCCTACCGCCATATCCACCGGGCGGTCGCTCAGATCCCAGGTTTCCACCACAGGAATGCCCGAGCGGCGCAGGCGGTCGCGGGATGCCTGGGCATGCACCAGTCCAGTCACCACGATGCCGTCGGGGCGGCGGCTGATCATGGTGCCCAGCAGCGCCTCTTCGCGGGCATTGTCATACCCGGTCTGCCCGAGGATCAACTGGTAGCCGGCGGCGTCCAGTGCATCGGTCAGTGCCTTGACGGTCGGAAGGAACTGCGCCACGGCGATATTGGGCACCAGTGCCGCCACGGTCAGGCTGCGACGCGATTTCAGGCCGCCCGCCAGCAGGTTCGGGATGTATCCAGTGACCTCCACGGCCTGCTGCACGCGAGCGATGGTCTTGGCGGACACAACGCCCGGGTTGCTCAGGGCGCGCGACGCCGTGATCAGGGACACCCCTGCCTCGCGTGCCACGTCGTGCAGTGTGACGGATTTGTTGCCGGATGAATCGGACATGCCTGCTCGAAATAATGATTGCGGTGCGGGTAAACGACGATGCCGAGAGCTATTGCAACGGTTGACCGCTTAAAATGACAACGTTAGCATTCTTCCCACGCGCTGTCCCGGGCATGGCCCGATCAGACTGTCGAAGACGCGTTTTCGCTGCCGTTGTGCGCTTGTATCGCGTACAACATGGCAGCGGCCCGCATTATAGCAACGCCGATCGGCCGAATTCCGGCCATTTTTTGACAACGATGTCATACGATGTCCGAAGTCTTGACCGCTTTCCAGGATGCACCCATGACCGCCTCGCCCGCCTCTGACGCCATCACCGCCATTCGTCTGTCGTCCTGCTACCTGCCGCTGGCCACGCCGATCAGCGACGCCAAGGTGCTGACCGGCCGCCAGAAGCCGATGACGGAAGTGGCCATCCTGTTTGCCGAGATCCGCACCGCCAGCGGCCACGAAGGCCTGGGCTTCAGCTATTCCAAGCGCGCCGGCGGCCCCGGCCAGTTTGCGCACGCCAGAGAAATCGCCCCTACCCTGCTGGGCGAAGACCCGAGCGATATCGCCAAGCTGTGGGACAAGCTGTGCTGGGCCGGCGCCTCGGTCGGACGCAGCGGCCTGTCGACGCAGGCGATTGGCGCCTTTGACGTGGCGCTGTGGGACCTCAAGGCCAAACGCGCCGGGCTGTCGCTGGCCAAGCTGCTCGGCTCGCATCGCGACTCGGTCCGTTGCTACAACACGTCGGGTGGCTTCCTTCACACGCCGCTGGACCAACTGCTGGTCAACGCAGTCGCCTCCGTTGAGCGCGGCATCGGTGGCATCAAGCTCAAGGTGGGCCAGTCGGACGGCAAGATCGATATCCAGCGCGTGTCGGCCGTACGCGAAAAGCTCGGCGATGCCGTGCCGATCATGGTCGACGCCAACCAGCAGTGGGACCGCCCCACCGCGCAGCGCATGTGCCGCACCTTCGAATCGTTCAACCTGGTGTGGATCGAGGAGCCGCTCGATGCCTACGACCACGAAGGTCATGCCGCGCTGGCGCAGCAGTTCGACACGCCGATCGCTACCGGCGAGATGCTGACCAGCGCCGCCGAGCACTGGGACCTGATCCGCCATCGCTCCGCCGACTACCTGATGCCCGATGCCCCGCGCGTGGGCGGCATCACGCCATTCCTCAAGGTGTGCGCGCTGGCCGAGCATGCCGGCCTGATGATCGCCCCTCACTTCGCGATGGAATTGCACGTGCATCTGGCCGCCGCCTATCCGCGCGAGCCGTGGGTGGAGCATTTCGACTGGCTCGAACCGCTGTTCAACGAGCGGCTCGACATCGCCAGCGGCCGCATCATCGTCCCGACCCGGCCGGGCCTGGGACTGAGCATCAGCGAACAGGCACGTGCCTGGACGCGCGAGCAGGCCGAGTTCGGCGCAAGCTGACCTGCGGTCCTGGACATCGGACAACATCACCGCAAACATCACGAAAACAGCAAGGAGACAACGATGGTAAAGAAAGCTCTGGTATCGCTGCTGCTAGGGGCCGCCATGACGGCAGCCCATGCGGCCTGGCCCGAGAAGCCCGTGACGATGATCGTGCCGTTCCCGCCGGGCGGCTCGACCGACAACATTGCCCGTATCCTGGGCGCCAAGTTCCAGCAATCGTTTGGCGGCAGCTTCGTGGTGGACAACCGTCCCGGGGCAGCCGGCATGATCGGCGCGGCGGCTGCCAAGCGCGCGCCGGCCGACGGCTATACGCTGTTCGTATCGTCGCTGGGTCCGTTCGTGATTGGCCCGCACCTGACCAAGGCCGCCGGCTATGACCCGACGAAGGACTTCGACTACATCAGCGTGGCCGTGCAAGCGCCCAATGTGCTGGCCGTGCCCGCCAACTCGCCGTACAAGTCGCTGCAGGACGTCATCAACTACGAGAAGGCCAACCCGAACAAGATGACGTTCGCGTCAGCCGGCAATGGGACCAGCGACCACCTGACCGCCGAACTGTTCTGGCAGCAAACCAACACCACGGGCGTGCATGTACCGTACAAGGGCGGCGCGCCCGCGCTGAACGACCTGCTCGGCAACCAAGTGGATGCCACGTTCATGAACATCAACACCGCCGTGCCACACATCAAGGCCGGCAAGCTGCGCGCGCTGGCCATCACCAGCAGCAAACGTTCGCCAATCCTGCCTGACGTGCCCACGATGGAAGAGCTTGGCTACAAGGGCGTGACCGTGTACTCGTGGCAGGCCATTGCCGCACCGAAGGGGCTGCCGGCCGATATCAAGGCCAAGCTGCACAACGCAGTGGTCTCGGCCATGAACGATCCGGCCAACAAGCCTAAGCTGCTGGAATTGGGCTTCGAAGTGGTGGCCAATACGCCGGAGCAGTTCACGGCGTTCCAGGCGTCGGAGTTTGCACGGTGGAAGAAGGTCATCCAAACCGGCAATATCACGGCTGACTGAGGGGGGGTGACTGAGGGGGCTGACTGAGCGTCGGCTTGCCCCCCACCCACCGGCCTTGCGCACACGCGGTAAATAGCATCGCCAAAGGGCGCCATCATGGCCTAGCCGCTAACAAAAACTGTTAAGACGCCGACGGGGTCCCGCCTTTCGGATGGGACCTTTCTTTGCCTGTAGACAAAGGGGTCTGCGCCGGAAGCCCGCGCCCGGATACGCAGAGGGCCGAGACCGGCCATTTTGAGTCATTGGCCTTTTCAATCTCGATGGCCGGTTTAGTTGTGACTCCGGTCGTCTGCTAAACGAAGTTCAACCGGCAGAGATGGGGCGGTAGAAGCCTCTAGCGCCTGGAAGCCTAGGCGCGGATAGGCTGAGGGCGGAAACCGGCCCAAAGCTGCCATCTGAATAGTCAGGCTGAGTTTCCCCTCCAGACAGTAGCCGGCCAACGACGGCGTTTTGAGCGGGCGCCCCTTGGTCGGTAGCAACGTTGGCTCTTACGCGTGTGACGACCAATCTGTCGGTAAAACGCCCCATACGTCGACGACGACGTTGCGGCGATCTAGCCAACTGATTGCGGCATCGAACGAAAAGCGGCTGGCCGTTGCCGAGCGAAAGCGATGTGGCGTAGGCGTTTGCCAGCGCATCCGCATATGCGCGTCGCCTTGCCGTACTGTTTCTGCTTTGAAGTAGTAGCGGGCTCGCCGGCCGCTGGCTCCGCGATGTCGCCAGCGACCGACTGCTCCGAAAGAACTCCGCCAGCACGGCAGCTGATTAGTGCTTGTCCTGCATGCAAGGCACCGCGATCTCGAAGGCCGAGGTCGACATGTAGCGGCCCGCCGGGTAATAGTCGCCCATGACTTTGCGTTCATCGCCCGGCTTCGAAATGGCCTGTACCGCGTGGGGAAAGTCTGTCGTCCCAAGCATGTGCCGCAGTTGCACCACCGTGACATCAGCGTCTTCGGCGCCATCTCCGTCATCCGCCATCGGCAGCCAGGCAATGCCGCACTGTGTCGTTGCGTTGCGTGGACGGTCTTCCTTCCGGCTCACTACTATCGTGTAGAAGCCATCCGGACCAACCGGAACCTGCTCGTCGTAGACGCAGCCATTGACGCGGGTATTGGCAAAGCCCTGATTTGAGCACATGGACCAGTACCTAAGCTCGCCCGTGCCCATCACGGCATCACCGTTGGCTGTGCGAGGCGTTGTCGGCGCCTTGGCGCGGATGACGAACACCTTGCCAAGCTTGCGGTTGACAATAGTGCGGATGTACTGGTTGTCGAGGTTCGGATAGAAGCCCCCGGTGCTCTTCTTCGGGCTGGTCAGTGGCTTCCCGGTGTATAGGCTGTACAGATATTCTCGGTCGTACTGGATAAACCAAGTAGGGGGGCTGGTTGCCGGAAACGCAGGCTGGTGCTTCTCCTTGCCTACCTCGCGGGCGGTGGCAACAAGCTCGTGGTACTTCTCCATCGGGACCGCGAGCGCTGCCGGATCGATCTGCAGCGGCTGCCGGGTGCGCAATGCGGGACACGCCGCATCCCCCCTGAGTACCCGGCCATCTGCGAGTGTTAGCACGGGAACAGGCAGTCCGACGCCTCCTGTCTCGTCCACTCCTTTGTCTCGCGCATAGATGCGATAGAGAACCTGCTGTTGGCCGGGTCCGTACTTCGGAGCATGCAATATCGAGCGCTGCTGCCCAAGCAAGTTCATGCCCACAGGCTGGTCGGCCGGAGGCGCTGCGTCGAGGACATCCAGCGAGTAGCCTCGCGCCTTTGCGTTGCGATTTGCCCCGGGCAGGAAAGGATTCACCGCACCCGTTGCGGGCTTGATCAGATAGTCGGCGACGGATTCGACGGGAACGCCGGCGCCGTCATAGCTGATCAGCGACATATACCGCGAGTGCGGAAAATTGCCTTCCATGGAAAGCCTCGCGCCCTCAGGAATCGAGAACGTCGCGCCCCAGTAAAACGTGCCGGCATCGGGATATGCGATATTGATGTACGGATCGGCACTGACCGGGCCACGCGACCAGAAGCAATTGCGCGGGCCGGGAATCGGGTCCCTGATAGCATCGACGACTGCAGTCCCGCCAGACTTCGATTGCTGCGACTGCGGCGACTGCGCGGCTGCCGTGCCAACTGTGCCACACGCAGCGGCGAACGCCAGTGCCATCGCGATTCGGCGGCGGAATGGATGGCACGCGGTCGACCTGACCGATCCCGAACCAGAATGTTGCTTCACGACTCGTCTCCTTGCTGTAGTAGAGCGTCCCGGCCCGCACGGCCAGCATGCGAGGGCATGCTACATTTGAAGCGCCCTGGCACTTGTCGCCCGGACGACAACTCATCTCGTTTTTCCATGCCCGCTACCGGTGACGCCACTGATCAGGAACTCCGACGCATCCTTGTGAGCAATGCGTGGTTTGCGAGTCTGCCCGCAGCCTTGCAGGACAAGATCATTTCCCGCGGTACGGTGCGCACCTTCCCAAGGAAGGCGGTGGTTTCCGCACAGGGAAGTACACCCAAAGCGATGAGTGCAGTATTGGAGGGCCACGTCCGCGTTACGCGCGTGCTGGTCGGCGGCGAGGAGAACCTCTATCACGTAGGAGACCCCGGTTTCTGGTTTGGCCCATTGGCCCTGGTCACCAACGAGAAGACCACCGTGGCAGTGATCGCCGACACGGACGTCCGGATATTCACGCTTTCCAAGGCGCAATTCGAGCGAATCGCAAAGGAAGATCCGAGTTTCTACCGCTACCTTGCGCTGTTCATCGCGGAGCGATATGCCGGCTTGCTGCGCCACGTCTCGGATTCAAGACTGATTTCTCCGGAAGAGCGTGTTTGTGCAAAGCTGGCGGCATTGCTGCGGATACAGCGTCCGGACCAGCAACATGCCGGTCCTGTCACGGTCAAGGTGTCCCAGGTGGACCTGGCTGCCATGGTCGGTGTCTCGCGCCAGACATTGAACGAGCTTCTGAAGAAACTGGAGAGACGCGGCTTGATCGAGATTGCGTTTCGAAGCATCCGGGTGGTGAATCCGGCGCTGTTGCGGGACAACGGCGACTACTGATGTCCGCGTGTCCATCCTGCCCTTCACGGGGAGACTGAGACTGACTTGAAAAGCAGATGCCTGGCCGCAAGTCGGTGTTGGCCGATGTGCGGCCGGCCATTGGTCTGGTCGACGATGGCCGCTCTGGAGTCGGGAACGGCCCTCGATCCTATGAAACCGAACAGCAGAAAACTGGCCGACTCGGCCTTTCGGCGCTGTGAAGCTGACTGGCCGAGAAGGGGCGGTAGCCGCCGTCGGCGCCAGTAACCCCTTTCCTGGATAGACGGAAGGGCGAGACGGGCCAGAAGCTGACCTTCGACGCTCCGTGGACGGCGTCCCAAAAGCCGACTTTTACGACTCAATGTCAAACGGCCGCTTTAGGCTAATTCTCCATGGAAGCCATCCCTATCCCGCCGGCGCCCTTCTGTGAAGGCGGGTAGTCTTTCATGCTCTTCTGAAACGCTTCGATATACGGTGCCATGATTGGAATGATCCAGCTCCGCTGCTGTTGCCAGCGGAAATGGTCGCCGGTTTCGGGAGAGCGCTCGTACGGGTCGACCTTGATGTCGATCACGAGCCCGCCGGGGATCTCCTTGGCTGCCTCCATCCACTTGTCCTTGATGGCCGTGTGTATCTTCCATTGGTCCACGCGAACCGCGTTCATGCTGGTTTCGGCGAAGTAGAAGAATTCATGCCGTTGGGACTTGCCATCGGGCTTTGTCAGCATATCGAGCTGATTGTAGCCATCGAGGTGATTCTTGAATGTCCTGCCGCCGACGGAAAGGCCAGTTAGTAGCTGGGATTTCACGTCCGGTTTGCCGACGGCAGCCATCAGAGTGGGTAGCCAGTCTTCGGATGTCATGAACTCTCCGGTCCAGGTATCAGGCTTGATGTGATCGGGCCAGCGGACCAGCATTGGCACACGGAAGCCGCCATCCCAAGTCAGCCCCTTCTCGCCGCGAAACGACGCAGCGCCAGAGTCCGGCCAATGCGAGAGGTTCACGCCATTGTCGGAGGTGAACAGGACGATAGTGTTCTTGCTTAACCCCTCCTGATCGAGTGAATCCAGCAATTTGCCAACCAGCGAGTCGAGCTGCATCACGGCATCGGTGTACTCGGTGTGCCCGCTCTTGCCCAACCACTGATTGCTGACGTGAATCTTCTGGTGCATGCGCGAAGGGTTGAACCACAGGAAGAACGGCTTGTTGGCTGCCTTCTGCTTCTTGATCCAGTCGATCGACATGTCGGTGAAGGTGTCGTCGATGGTCTTCATCCGTTCGATCGTGAGCGGTCCTTCGTCCGTGATCTTCTGCTTGCCCACACGCCCCCAGCGCGGGTCGTCAGTGGTGTCATTCGAGCTGGTAGCGACCGCGTGAATCATGTTGCGGGGAATGCCGGGGAACTTCGGGTCTTTCGGGAAGTTAGTCATTTCAGCGATCTCCATCACGTTGAGGTGATAGAGAAAGCCGTAGAACTCATCGAACCCGTGTACTGTCGGCAGGTACTCATTGCGGTCGCCGACGTGCGATTTGCCAAACATGCCGGTCGCGTACCCCTCGGCCTTCAACAACTGGGCCATGGTGACGTCGGAGTCCTGCAGGCCGACTTTCGCGCCAGGCTGCCCGACTGCCGTGAGTCCGGTACGGATCGGATATTGTCCAGTGATGAGCGCCGCGCGGCCCGCAGTACAGCTCGGTTGGGCGTAATAATCGGAGATCATTAGCCCCTCTTTTGCGATGCGGTCGATATTCGGCGTGGTAACGGCGCCGAGCCCGCGGTTGTAGGCTGACACGTCCATCGGTGCCATGTCATCGACCATGATGACCACGATGTTGGGTCTCTCCGCCGCTTCCGCCAACCCAATGAATACCGAGCCCAAGACAAGGCTTAACAACAGGCTTCTCACAGTGAGCATGACCCTACCTATATCGGTGAAAAAGCTACTTTATGAAATCTAAACGTGTCGCAGACAAGCACTACGGCAATTCCGAGGAGCTGCCTATCCTCCGGCTACTACCGCTCGCGGAAAGCATGGTGCCGCAATCGTCGCAGTTTGGAGCGTTCCATCAAAGTATTCATGCCATCGTTTAAATATTTAAAGACTCCGTGTTTTCGTCTGGTCCTCCTACCGTGACGAATTGGAAGAAAAGTCCCTCACCCTCGTGCCAGCAGCTTTGGACATCGAGGCTTCAGGTACCACGCACCGAGAAGTAAGCGGCACTTGTGCCACTAGCGGCGGGAGTGCAGATACTGCGAGTTCAACAAGTCCGGCCGTGCATCGAGGTTTTAGTGGCCTGCAGACTCCTCGGTTCGGCCAGAAGCTACTGCGCGGTTCAGCGTCCGTTTTTGCTCGAATAGGGGACGCAGACTTCGAACGGATAAAGGACCGCTCCGGGTCGGTCAGAGACGTCCATTGCGTTGACCGGATGAATCTGCAAACGAATGCGGACGCCGGGGCAACAATCCGCGCACGTCGATGTCAACGACCAGCACCCGAAGCCATCCACAAATAGCTGGAAAGAAAAGGTCCCGCCAGCGGACTTACAAACCTGCCCCCGCTGAGCCACGGAAGCAACTACCTGCCTTCCTCCGCGTAGATCTCGTCCTAGCTGCGCAAGACCGTGCCCTCGTTCAACGCTCGCCACTCTCCGAACCGTCATAGTTACGGCGCGTTGCTCGCAGTTTCGGATGCGCTGGCCACAAGCGCGCGGTAAAGCACACCGCGACGTCGCCGTCACATTCATCCAGCAACGAGCTGCGCACTTCAAAGCCAGTCTTTGCCGCCCTCTGCTGGGGGCCGGCCATCGCATCGCCGACTCGGGGCATTCGCCGAGCGCCCGTTAGCAAAAGTACGTGTTCGACAACCCCTCGGAGCTCTCGTCTCGCGGAGATCCGCCTCCATGGGCGAATCCGACTCGTCCAGTGTACCCATTAACTTTGAGAATTTAACCCACTAACTGTGAGACAAAACCCACTAATTTTGAGACGTGACAACTTCCGTCATTCGCAGACCACCTGGCGGTTGACACCTGCGGCAAAGCGCCGCGCGAACTTCTTTGAGCACGATCAGGCGTTTCGTACTAAACTTTCACAAAATTCTGAAAGTTCGAAACGAACATGCAACTCTCGCCCCTGATCCAGCGCTTTGTTCTCCACTTCGGAGAGATGGGCAGTCGCTGGGGGATTAACCGAACGGTTGGTCAGATTTACGCCCTGCTCTTCACTGCCTCGCGCCCCCTCAACGCCGACGAAATCGCCGAATCTCTTGGGTTTTCGCGCTCGAATGTCAGCATCGGCCTGAAGGAACTGGAATCCTGGAACCTGGTGCGGCTGTCCCACCAGCCCGGCGACCGGCGCGAGTACTTCTCCGCGCCCGACGACGTCTGGGCCATCTTCCGCACGTTGGCCGAGCAACGCCGCCGGCGCGAGATCGATCCCACGTTGTCGATGCTGCGCGAAGTGCAGCTCGAAACGCCGACATCACCCGAGGATCTCCACGCGCAGGCGCGCATGAAGGAGATGTACGGGCTGATTTTCCTGGTCACCACGTGGTTCGGCGACACGCAGAAGCTTGACGTCGCCACGCTGGAAAAGCTGATGCGCCTGGGCTCGCGCGTCACCAAGCTGCTCGACGTGAAGGACCGCCTGACCTCCGCCATCGGTATCGGCGGAGACAAGGCATCCAGCAAGGCATCGAGCAAGCCAGCCCCCCGGGAAGCCGCCAAGGCCCCCGCGAAGTCCGCCCGTTCCCGCAAGGAGTAATTCGTGTTTGCAAGTGTCGATCCGGTGATACTGGCCCGCATCCAGTTCGCCGCGAATATCACGTTCCATATCCTCTTTCCCACCATCAGCATCTCTCTGGCGTGGGTCCTGCTGTTCTTCAAGCTGCGCTACAACAAGACCGGCGACGAAAGCTGGATGGACGCCTATCGCGTCTGGGTGAAGATTTTCGCGCTGACATTCGCGCTGGGCGTGGTCAGCGGCATCACGATGAGCTTCCAGTTCGGCACCAACTGGCCGGGATACATGGAGACCGTCGGCAATATCGCGGGCCCGCTGCTGGCCTATGAAGTCCTGACGGCGTTCTTCCTGGAAGCCACCTTCCTGGGCATCATGCTGTTCGGGACGCGCCGCGTCAGCAACCGGATGCACACCATCGCCACGCTGCTGGTGGCCGGTGGCACCACGCTGTCGGCATTCTGGATCCTGGCGCTGAACTCGTGGATGCAAACCCCGGCCGGCTTCGAGATGATCGACGGTCGCGCGCATGTGACAAGCTGGATCGAGGTCATCTTCAACCCGTCCTTCCCCTACCGTCTGGTCCACATGCTGCTGGCGTCCGGCCTGACCGTTGCCTTCCTGGTGGCCGGCATTTCCGCATACCGCTGGCTGCGCAACGATCGCAGCCGCGAAGTCCTGCATTCGATGCGTACGGGCGTGGTGCTGGCGGCGATCCTGATTCCGCTGCAGATCGTGGCCGGTGACCTGCACGGCCTGAACACGCTGCATCACCAGCCGGCCAAGATCGCGGCGATGGAAGGTATCTGGAAGACCGAGAAGGGCGCGCCGGCTGTGCTGTTCGGCCTGCCCAACGCCACAACGCAGTCGAACGATTTCGAGATCGCGATTCCGAAGCTGGCGTCGATCTACCTGACCCACAAGGTCGACGGCGAAATCAAGGGCATCGACGCGTTTGCCGATCGCCACCCGCCCGTGGCCCCGCTGTTCTTCGCGTTCCGCATCATGGTTGGCGTTGGCCTGCTGATGCTGGCGGCCTCGTGGGTCGCTGCCTGGCAGTTCCGCAAGCGCGGCGCGCCCGCGCCGTGGATGGCGCGGCTGCTGGTGGCGATGACGTTCTCCGGCTGGGTCGCACTGGTCGCCGGCTGGTACGTCACCGAGATCGGCCGCCAGCCGTATCTGGTCTACGGCGTGCTGACCACGGCGCAGGCCGCCTCCAAGGTGCCCGCGACGATGATCGGCAGCACGCTTGCCATGTACCTGACGCTCTATGCCGTACTGATCGTCGCCTATATCTCGGTGGTATTCCACCTGGCGCGCAAGGCCGGCAAGTCAAAGGACGATTCCTCCCAATCCGTTATCCCCGGTCAGCTCAGGAGCGCGCAATGAACCCGGCCACGATGCATGATCTTTCCCAGCCGGCCGGCTGGATGCCGCTGGTGTTCCTGGCGTTGATGGGCCTGTCGATGCTGATCTACGTGATCCTCGACGGCTACGATCTTGGCGTGGGCGTGCTGCTACGGCGCGCCGACGACGCCGACAAGGACACCATGATCGCCTCGATCGGGCCATTCTGGGACGCCAACGAAACATGGCTCGTGCTCGGCGTAGGCCTGCTGCTGACCGCGTTTCCGATGGCGCACGGCGTCATCCTGACGCAGCTATACCTGCCCGTGGCGCTGATGCTGGCCGGCCTGATCATCCGTGGCGTGGCATTCGACTTCCGCGTCAAGGCACGAGACCCGCACAAGCCCTGGTGGAACTTCGCGTTCTACGCGGGCTCGCTGCTGGCCAGCTTTTCGCAGGGCCTGATGCTCGGCCTGTACATCACCGGCTTCCGCTACGACCTGCCCAACCTGCTGTTCGCCGTGGCCGTGGGCCTGTGCCTGGTGGCCGGCTACTGCCTGCTGGGCGCAAGCTGGCTGATCATGAAGACCACGGGCAACCTGCAGTTGCGCGCGATCTACTGGGCGCGCCGCAGCCTGTGGCTCACCGCGATTGGCGTGGCCGCGATCTCGATCGTCACGCCGATGGTCAGCGAGCGCATCTTCGAGAAGTGGTTCTCCCTGCCGAACATCATCCTGTTGGCGCCGATTCCGCTGCTGACGATGGTGCTGTTCGTGGTCATCGAGCGACTGCTGCGCCGGATGCGTGACCTGCACGCGAACGGCAACGACCGCTGGTGCTGGGTGCCGTTCGTGGGCACCGCCGTGATCTTCCTGCTGGCGTTCAACGGCCTGGCCTACAGCCTGTTCCCGTACCTCGTGGTCGATCGCATCGACATCTGGCAGGCGGCCAGCGCGCCGGAATCGCTGATGGTGATCCTGATCGGCGCGGTGATCGTGCTGCCCACGATCCTGGGTTACACGGCCTACGCGTACCGTGTATTCTGGGGCAAGGCCACGGACCTGCGTTACGACTGACCCCATCGAACCCGTGGCTTTCTGGCGTCGAGGAGGCGCCCATGCCGCAATGCCGCCAGGACTCCCCCGCTCGTCCGCCCCGTCCACACCTTCCGCCAGCCCGTTGCAGCGTCTGCGCAACCAGGCCGGCGCGCAGGTCCGCGCCCTGACGCGCAGCAATTCCGGGCTGACGCTCGACTACGACAACCCACCCGGAGACCCCGGCCTGTTCGGGCCGGACGCGGTCTGCTGGCGTGTTCATTCCGATTTCCCGGCGATGCTGGCCGGGGGTGTCAGCGCGTTGCTGCTGCAGGCGCTCCATCCGCTGGCATTGGCGGGCGTCTGGGACCACTCCACGTTTCGCACCGACATGCAGGGCCGGCTCGGGCGAACGGCGCAGTTCATCGCGGGCACCACATATGGCAGCCATGCCGACGCCATGGCGCTGATCGAGCGCGTGCGCCGCATCCATGCCTGCATCAAGGGCACCGCGCCCGATGGCCAGCCGTACGCCGCCGACGACCCGGCGCTGCTGACGTGGGTACACGTGGCCGAAGTGTCGAGCTTTCTGACGGGATACCTGCGCTATGTCGGGCCGCTCTCCGCAGCCGAGCAGGATCGTTACTTCGAGGAAGAAGCCAGGGTCGCCGCGCTGCTTGGCGCGCCGGACGTGCCGCGTTCCCGCGCGGAGATCGACGCATATCTGGAAGCGCAGCAGCCGCTGCTCGTCAATAGCGAGCGCACCCGAGAGGTCGTTCAACTGGTCATGACGATGCCAGTGGCCAACCCGCTGCTGATACCTGCGGTACGGACCATGGCCGATGCGGGTGTGGCGCTGTTGCCGCCCTGGGCGCGCCAGATGCTCGGCCTGCACCGGCCATCGCTGCGCCGCTCGCTGGCATTGACCGGAATGCGCGCGCTGGCGCCCACGTTG